>JBGAOL010000411.1:0-3565 GCA_044221825.1 Gemmatimonadales bacterium | reverse complement strand
GTGCGGCACCTATTGTTGACCGGGCCACGCGCGCCGTCATTTCGCCACCTTCCGCCCGGCCCGCTTCCCCGCCGCCGTGGGCCGGATGATCAGCGCCCCCTTCCCCTTGGCCGGCAGCGGCACGTCCGCCAGCTGCTCGGCCGCCGCCAGGAACGCCTTCACCTCCGGCTGCGCCAGCGTCCGCGCCGACTCGAGCACCACGTGCCGAGTCATCCGCCCCGACCCCCGCAGCAGGCGCCTGGGATCCGGCAGCTCCGGGCCCTTGTTGAACACCAGGGTCACCTCGTCCCCCCGGATGGAGAGCGACGCCACTCCCTCGATCCCCCGGTCCGACGGCGCGTAGGTGAGCACGATCGCATGGCCGTAGTCGTAGGCCAGCTCGTTGGCGGTGGGGAAGCGCTTCCGGAGCGCCGTGCGCATGGCGCGCACCCGCGCCTGCGTGGCCGGCGCCAGCCGCGCCAGCCAGCCCTTGAGCTCCGCTTCGGGGGTCACCGTCTTGCCAGCCGTCGTGGTCATCGTCGTGGCGCCTCCGCGCCCGTCAGGTCAATGCAAACGCCCGCACCGGGAACGTCCCGAAGTGCCGCACCTTCACCGGTACCGCAAAGAACCGGCTCCCCGCCTCCGGCAGCGCGTCGAGCCCCCGCAGGTGCTCCACGATGGGGATGTCGGCGCCGAGGAGCACCGTGTGCACCGGCCGCTCACCGGTGTCCACCGAGTCGATGTTGAAGGAGTCGATCCCCACCAGCGCCGCGCCGGCCCGCACCAGGGACTCCGCCAGCTCACCCGTCAGGTAGGGATGCCCCTCGAAGTACTGCTCCGTCCGCCAGTGCCGGTCCCACCCCGTCTGGAACAGCACCGCCTTGCCCCGCAGCCGCTCGGCGGGGAAGGGGAGCCGCGCGATGGCCCGCTCCCGCCCCGCCGCCACCCGCACCACCACGCATTCCAGGTTTGCCAGCGAGGTGAGCGGCAGCTCCGACAGGTCCTTGCCATGCGCGTAGCGATGGAACGGGCTGTCCACGTAGGTGCCGGTGTTGGCCACCATCTCGATCTTCCCGATCTGGAACTCCGTCCCCGCCGCATACCGCGTCCGCGACGCCTCCCGGCTCAGGAAGTCACAGATGAGCGGCGCGGGCAGGCCCTTGTACGTCACCATCCCGTGCTCCACGGTGTGGCTCACGTCGATGCACGTTGCGCTCATCGGGGACCTCCTGGGAAGAAGAGGGCGTACAACACGCGCTCGCCTAAGCTGCCGGCCCGTCCCGCCCCCGACAAGTAGCCGCGCGCGCCCTCAGGCGCCGCCGCTCATCCGCGCCAGGAACCCCCGCATCGCCCGCGCCACCTCGTCGCGGTTGGAATCGAAGACGTAGTGATTCGCGCCATGCAGCTCGAGCAGCTCGCTGGCCGGCACCCCCGCCCTGAACCGCCCCCGCTCCCGCTCGGCCCACCCCTGCAGGGCCGCCGTGAACCGCCGTGCCTGCGCCTGACCGCTGCTGTCGTAGTGCGCCCAGTCCGGAAAGAGCTGCGGCGCCGAGTCGATGACCGCATTGATGGCCAGCACCGGCGCCCGCACCCGCGCGTAGTCGGGGCTCCCGCACCCCGCGAGCATCAGCCCGTCCACCCGCGACGGCGTGACGTCGCCACGCAGGTGCCCCGCCGCATCATAGCGCCCGATCGCCAGTACCTGTCCGATGGGAATGTGCTGCCCGTACGCCCGCAGCAGGAACGCCTGCACTCCCCGCGGCGACGCCGAATCCGCCGCCGTCATCACCGGCGGTGGCGGCCAGTCACCGAGGATCGTGGTCAGCGTGCTGTGATCGTACGCGGCATCGAGGTAGATGAGCCCCGCCACCCGGTCCGGGTACTCGCCGGCAAACGCCGTCAGCTCATCCCCCGCAATGGAGTGCCCCGCCAGCGCCACGCGCCCGAAGCCGAGCGAGTCGAGCACCGCCCGGAGGTCGGCGACGCGCCCCTGGAGCTCGTAGCCTCCCTCCGTCTGGCTCGACGCCCCGTAGCCCCGCCGGGTGATGGCCACCACGTGGTGCTGGTCGGTGAACTGGGGCGCAAAGTCGTCGAACCCATGCGCCACGTCCTGCAGGCCGGAGAGGAACACCAGCGGCGTGCCCGTGCCGCCCCAGTCCAGCACCTCGAGCGACACGCCGGGCGCCACCGCCACGAACCGCACCTGGTGCGGCGAGCGGTCGAGGTCCGTGAGCGACACCTGGGGCGCGGCACCTCCGCCGCACCCGAGGGCAAGGAGGACGGCGAGGCCGGCGAGGTGGGCAGGGGATCGAGGCATGGGAAAAACTTAGGTATTGACCTTAGTGTTGTCCAGTGCTAGTATCGCTCCGTCGGTTCGCCCCACCCTTCACCCGACGGGTCCCGCCATGGTCCAGGCCGCAGTCGCGGACGATGTCTTCTACGCCCTGTCCAACAGCACCCGCCGGAAGGTGCTGGAGCAGCTCTCGACGGGTCCCGCCACCGTGAGCGAGCTGGCCGCCCCATTCGACATGAAGCTCCCCTCGTTTGTGCAGCATCTCTCGGTGCTGGAGCGGAGCCGGCTGGTCAGGTCGCGGAAGGCGGGGCGGGTGCGGACCTATGAGCTGGCCCCCGAGCGCTTCAAGGTGGCCGAGGACTGGCTGTCGGCGCGCCGCCGGGAGTGGGAGGCCCGCCTCGACAGCTTCGATGCCTACGTCACACACCTCAAGGAAACGAGAGCCAAATGATGCACACCGACTTTGCCGTGAGCCCGAAGATGGACATCGTCATCGAGCGCTTCATCGATGCGCCGCGGGCCCTCGTCTGGGAGGCGCTGACCACGCCGGCCCACATGAAGGAGTGGTACATGCCAAAGCCGTGGGGCTCCGTGGCCAACTGCGAGCTCGACGTGCGCCCCGGCGGCAAGTTCAAGATCGACATCGTCGTCGGCGGCGGCCAGGTGGCCGAGAACCTCGGCTGCTTCCTCGACGTGGTCCCCATGGAGCGCGTGAGCTGGACCTCGATGCTCTTCCCCGGCTACCGCCCGGCCACCTTCGACGACATCCCGATCACCGCCATCGTCACCCTCGAGACCGTCGGCAAGGGCACCCGCTACATCTTCACTGCCCTCCACCGCAGCGAGGCCGACTGCGAAACCAACAAGACCTCGGGCTGGCTGCAGGGCACCGAGATCGCCATGGACCAGTTCGTGGCGCACGCGCTGTCGCTCAAGTAGTCGGCGGATCGGGGCACCGGAGCGGCTACCGTCGCAGGAACACCGGCACGCAGCGCGCTGCCGTGCAGTTCCCGGCAAACCGTACGTAGACCTCGTCCGGCGTAAAGCCGGTGACCTCGAGTCCGGCGCGGCCGAGCCGCTGGACGATCGCCCCGAAGTCGAGGCCGTCGTTCACCGCGGTGAAGGCGCGCGTCGCCGCCCCGCCGGTCCGCGCGTCCATCCGCGCCAGCAGCTCGGCCTGGGAGTAGGGCGTCTCGGCGTGGGCCACGAGGTCGCGGAGCGCGGCCACGAATCCGTCGTGGTCCTCGGCATCCATCAGCAGCGCCACCATCGCGCCGCCGCCATAGATGAGTT
>JBGAOL010000410.1:0-3569 GCA_044221825.1 Gemmatimonadales bacterium | reverse complement strand
CCGGGGGAATTGCGCCACCACGTCCCCGGCGGATACCCTCCGGCCCCCGCCCCACATGGAGCTGCCGGTGACCGCCGCCCCCGCCGACGACCCGCGCGCCCGCCGCACCGGCCTCGACGCCCTCCGGGGCCTCGTCATGGTGATCATGGCGCTGGACCACGTGCGCGACTTCATCCACCACGACGCCATGCTGCGCCAGCCCGAGGACCTGGCCACCACCACCCCGCTGCTGTTCTTCACGCGCTGGATCACGCACCTGGTGGCGCCCACCTTCTCGCTGGCGGCGGGCATCGGCGCCTACCTCTGGTGGCGGCGCGGGCGGACGCGGGGTGAGTTGTCCCGCTTCCTGACCACCCGTGGCCTCTGGCTGGTGGTGCTGGAGGTGACGGTGATGCGACTGGCGTACAACTTCACGCCGAGTCTCCAGTACCCGCTCCTGCTGCTGGTGCTGTGGGTGCTCGGCCTCTCGATGCTGGTGCTGGCCGCGCTGGTATGGCTCCCCCCGCGCGCGCTGGCGGTGCTGAGCCTCGCCGTGATCGCGCTGCACAACCTGCTCGATGGCATCCGCGCGGCGGACCTCGGCGCCGCGGCACCGCTGTGGAACTTCCTGCACCAGCCGGGGGCGTTCCCGGTGGGCGGGCTGCTGGTGATCATCGGCTACCCGCTCATCCCGTGGGCGTTCGTCATGGGGCTGGGCTTCTCCGCAGGCGTGCTGTACGAGTGGCCGGCGGAGGCGCGGGAGCGGCACCTGATGCGGGTGGGGCTGGCGATGCTGGCCGCGTTCGTGGTGCTCCGCGCCCTCAATCTCTATGGTGACCCCGCGCCGTGGAGCCGGCAGGACTCAGCGGTGTTCACCCTGCTTTCCTTCCTCAAGACCACCAAGTACCCGCCGTCGCTCCTCTTCCTGCTCATGACGCTCGGGCCCGCGTGCCTGCTGCTGGCGGCGTTCGAACGGGCCCGCCTCGCGCCGGGGCACCCGCTGGTGATCTTCGGGCGGGTGCCGCTCTTCTACTTCGTGGTGCACTTCGCGCTGGCGCACCTCGCGGCGGTGCTGCTCGGGCTGGCGCGCTTCGGGAGCGCGGCGTGGGGCTGGGCCTTCCTGCCGCTCCCCACCATGGGCGGCCCGGCCGACCGGTTCCCGCCCGACTTCGGCTGGTCCCTCGGCGTGGCGTACCTGGTGTGGGCCGGCGTGGTGGTGGCGCTCTACCCACTCTGCCGCTGGTTCGCGGGGGTCAAGGGGCGGCGGCGGGACTGGTGGCTGTCCTACCTCTGAGGCCGAGTCAGGCGCCGAGCCACGTCCTGGCCTCGGGCTCCGCGTGGAACACCCGGAGGCGCCCGGGCTCGGGGATGGTGGGCACGAAACGGGAGAGCGCCTCACGGAGCGCCAGCCCGTCGTCCGGGGCCACGAGGTAGGCCACCCGCGCCCGCCACAGCGAGGCGAACGAGGCGTGCAGCACGGCGATCGTCCACGCCTCCTCGGCGGTGGCCCGATACGCGACCGCGCGTGCGTCGAGCAGCACGCCCTGGCGCGGCGGCCACGCCTCCCCATCCGCCAGCCCGGCGGGCAGCCGCACCAGTTCCTCGAATGTCAGCGGGTCCCGGAAGCGGAGCCAGAGCAGCCCCGCCGGGTCCGTCGCCTCCCGGATGTGCCCCATGCGTCCCTCCCCGGTCGCCGTTGCCGGAGGGAGGCGCCCCGCGAGGCGGAGGGGCACACACCGCCCGGAATCCGGCCACCCCAGCACCTCAGGCCACCCCCTCCCGCCTTGCCGAAACCCCGTGCGCCCGCCATCGTATACCTATCTAGCTATGCATAGCTACATGAGGCCCGCCCCATGACCCGCCCGAAGAACGACATCCTGCAGGGCACCCTGGCCCTGCTCGTCCTGCGCACCCTGGCGGCACAGGGAAAGCTGCACGGCTACGGCATCACCTCCCACATCCAGCGGGTCTCCGACGACCTGCTCCGGGTGGAGGAGGGCTCGCTCTACCCCGCGTTGCACCGGATGGAACAGGCGGGCTGGGTGCGGGCGGAGTGGGGCACCACCGAGAAGAACCGCGAGGCCCGCTTCTACAGCCTGACGGCGCTGGGGCGCCGGCAGCTCGCGGCCGAGCAGGAGCAGTGGCAGCGGCTCACCACCGGCGTCAACCGCGTGCTGCGGCTCGCCTGACACAGGGGAGGGCGACATGGGGTGGCTGGCACGGGTACGGAACCTCCGGCCGGGCGCGCGGCACGCGGCCGACGTGGCGCGCGAGCTCGACTTCCACGTGGCGGAGCTCGCCGACCGGCTGGTGGCCGAGGGACTGCCGCGGGCGGCGGCGGAGCGGGAGGCCCGGCTCCGGTTCGGGCACCTGCAGGGGCTCAAGGAAGAGACTCGCGCGGCGGGGATCGTGGGGTGGCTCGAGTCGCTGGGACAGGACCTGCGCTATGCCTGGCGTGGGCTCCGGGCCTCGCCCGGGTTCACCCTCACCGTGGTGGTGTCGCTGGCGCTCGGCATCGGCGCCAACAGCGCCATCTTCTCGCTCTTCAATGCCCTCCTCCTCCGGTCGCTGCCGGTGGAGGAGCCGCAGGAGCTGGTGCAGGTGGTGCGCACCGAGGATGGCGACGGCTACTGGACCAACCCAGTCTGGGAGGCGGTGCGCCAGCGCCAGGACGTCTTCAGCGGCGTCTTCGCGGTGGGCACCACCTCCGTGAACCTGGCGAGCGGCGGCCCGGCCCGCTTCGCCGCCGGCGCCTACGTGGGCGGCGACTTCTTCCCCACGCTCGGCGTGCGCCCGGCCGCCGGCCGCCTCCTCACCGGCCAGGACGACCACCGCGGCTGCCCGCCGCTCGCCGTCCTCGGGTACGGCTTCTGGCAGCGGGAGTTCGGTGGCGGCGCGGCGGCGGTGGGGCAGTCGCTGCCGGTGAACGGCCATCCCTTCGAGATCGTGGGCGTGGCGCAGCGCGGCTTCTTCGGGGTGGAGGTGGGGCGCCAGATCGACGTCTACCTCCCGCTCTGCGCCGAGGCGGTGGTCCAGGGCGCCAACAGCTCGCTGGATACGCGCGACAACTGGTGGCTTACCATCCTCGGACGGCCGCGGGCGGGCCTGTCCGCGGAGGCGATGGCCGCACGCCTCGGCGCCCTCTCGCCCGGCATCTTCGAGAGCACCGTGCCCGGCGACTGGGATAACGAGAACGCGCGCCAGTACCTGGCCACGCGCCTCACCACGGCGCCCGCCAGCACCGGGGTCTCGGAGGTGCGCCTCACCTACCGCCCCGCCCTCCTCATGCTCCTCGGCGTGGTGGCGCTGGTGCTGCTCATCGCCTGCGCCAACGTGGCCAACCTGCTGCTGGCACGGGCGGCGTCCCGGCGCCACGAGGTGGCCATGCGCCTGGCGCTCGGCGCAAGCCGAGGGCGGCTCATCCGGCAGATGCTCACCGAGAGCCTGCTCCTGGCCGGTCTCGGCGCGGCGCTCGGGGTGCTGTTCGCGCGCTGGAGCAGCGTGCTCCTGCTCCGGATGCTCGGCACCCGCGGCGGGATCATGTGGCTCGACCTCTCGCTCGACCAGCGGCTGGTGGCCTTCACGGCGGG
>JBGAOL010000409.1:0-3601 GCA_044221825.1 Gemmatimonadales bacterium | reverse complement strand
ACCGGCCCCGACGGCGACCACGCCGCGCGCGAAGTCATGGACTTCTGGGCCACCGTCCTCGGCGCGCACCCCGTGCTGGTGGACGCCGAGACCCACGACCGCCAGCTGGCCTGGACCAGCCACCTCCCGCAGGCCGTGGCGAGCGCCCTCGGCCACGCCCTCGCCGGCGCCCCGCACTTGGGCGGCGCCTCCTACGGCACCGGCGCCCGCGACACCACGCGCCTGGCCGCGAGCCCCGCCGAGATGTGGACGGAGATCTTCCTGCTCAACCAGCGTCCCGTCCTCGACACCCTCGACGCCGCTGCAGCCGACCTGGCGGCGCTCCGCCAGCTCATCGCCGCCGGCGACCGCGTGAAGCTGACCGCCTACCTCGAGGAGGCCGCCCGCTTCCGCCAGGCCCTCGACCGCCGCTCCGGGCCGCACGGCCCCGGCCACCACGACGGCGCGTCCTGACGCCCCTAGTCGCCCCGCCCGGCGCCGAGTAGAGTTCACGCCGCCCGCCCCACCACCAGTCCCGAGGTTGCCATGCAGGTCCGCGGTTCCATCCGGGTGCCCGGCGACAAGAGCCTGTCGCACCGCGCCCTCCTCTTCGCCGCCATGGCCAAGGGGGAGAGCCACATCGGCGGCATGCTCACCTCGCTCGACGCGCGCTCCTCCGCGCGCGTGCTCCGCCAGCTCGGCGCCGAGGTCTCGCCCCTCGGCGAGGGACGGGTGGTGACGGTGAAGGGCCGCGG
This sequence comes from Gemmatimonadales bacterium, assembly GCA_044221825.1. Classification (GTDB taxonomy): domain Bacteria; phylum Gemmatimonadota; class Gemmatimonadetes; order Gemmatimonadales; family GWC2-71-9; genus JADJOM01. Next base: position 2,867 of record JBGAOL010000409.1, on the reverse strand, counting down.
CAAGCTCCGCCGCCCCGATGCCACGCTCAATTGCGGCAATTCCGGCACCACCACGCGGCTCCTGCTCGGCCTCCTCGCCGGCCACGGCTTCAAGGCCACGCTCACCGGGGATGCGTCGCTCCGGAAGCGCCCCATGCGCCGCGTCACCGTGCCGCTCGCGCAGATGGGCGCCCGCATCACCGAGACCGACGAGCGGGGCACGCTCCCCCTCACCATCCAGGGTGGCAAGCTCAAGGCGCTGCGCCACGAGATGCCCGTCTCGAGCGCGCAGATCAAGAGCTGCCTCCTCCTCGCCGGCATGGTGGGTGGCGTCGGCGTCTCGGTGCGCGAGCCCCACGGCCGCTCCCGCGACCACACCGAGCGGCTGCTCCGCTCCTTCGGCTACTCGGTGGAGGATGCGCCCGACGGCTGGATCCACTTCGACCCGACGGGCCATCTCGAGCCCTTCGACATGCAGGTCCCGGGCGACCCCTCCTCGGCCATGTTCCCCGTCGGCGCGGCCGTCCTCGCCGAGGGCGGGGAGCTTCGCATCACCGGCGTCTGCGTGAACCCGACACGCGTCGGCTTCCTGCAGGTGCTCGGGCGCATGGGCGCCCGCGTGCAGGTGGACGGCATCGAGGAGCTCCACGGCGAGCCCGTCGCCGACCTGGTCGTCACGCCCGCCAATCTCGTGGCCACCGAGGTGACGCCGCGGGAGATCCCCGGCCTCATCGACGAGATCCCGATGCTCGCCGCCCTCGCCACCCGCGCGCGTGGCACCACCATCTTCCGCGAGGTGGGCGAGCTCCGCGTCAAGGAAAGCGACCGCCTCGGCCTCATCGCGGAGAACATCCGGCGCCTCGGCGGCAAGGCCGAGGTCCAGGGCGACGACCTGCACGTGGAGGGGACGAGCCTCGTCCCCGCCGGCACCGTGCACACCGAGGCGGATCATCGCATCGCCATGGCCTTCGCCGTGCTCGGCACGGTGCCGGGGGCCAAGGTGAAGGTGGACAACATGGCCTGCGCCGCCGTGAGCTTCCCGGGCTTCCCCGCGATGCTCCGGGCCATCCGCGGGCGCTGAGCCGTGGCGCACGTCATCGCCATCGACGGGCCCGCGGCGAGCGGCAAGTCGAGCACCGCGCGCGCGGTGGCGGAGGCGCTGGGCTTTGCGCACCTCGACTCGGGGGCGCTCTACCGCGGCGTGACGTTGGTGGCCCTCGAGCGCGGCGCAACCCCCGGCGGACCGCTCGACGCCAACGCCATCCTGCTGGAAGCCGAGCGTCGCGGCCTCTCGCTGCTGTATGACGGGACCGGCTTCGGCGTCTACCTAGCCGGCGAGCCGGCGGACGAGGCCATCCGCAGCGCGCCGGTTACCGGCATGGTCTCGGCCGTGTCGGCGGTTCCTGAAATCCGGGAGTGGGTCAACGAGCGGCTCCGGGCGCTGCCGGGGGCAGGGCAGCCGGTGGTGGTGGACGGGCGGGACATCGGCACGGTGGTGTTCCCTGATGCGACGCTCAAGGTGTTCCTGACGGCCTCGCCCCGCACCCGCGCCACGCGGCGGCTAACCCAGCGCGGTCAGGTGGTGGGGGACGCCGAGCTGGTGCGGGAGACAGAGCTCCTCGCGGCGCGGGATGCCGCGGATTCGGGCCGCTCAGTGGCGCCTCTCCGGATGGCGGAGGACGCCGTGCCGCTCGACGGCACCGCGCTGACTTTCGCCGAGCAGGTGGCGCAGATCGTGGCCTTGGCCCAGGCCCGGATGGCCCAGCCGGGCTGACCGGAATCCAGTCCCTTCGGCTTGCCGTAAGTTCCCACCACAACTATGTTTGGCGGCTCCCCATCCGGGCACTTCCGTCCGGCCGGGGCTTCTTTCACCTCTGCCCGCAGCCGGTCCGGTGCGGCCACCAGTTGAGGCACCCCGCAGTGACTACCACGCAGCGCGAACTCTCCCAGAAGCTCGCCACCCCCACTGGCCTCCGCGTCCGCCCGGACCTCTACGACGAGGATTACACCGAGGACGAGTACGAGGCGATGCTCTCGATGTACGAAGGGACGATGTCCCAGATCGTCGAGGGCGAGATCGTCAAGTCGAAGGTCCTGCGCGTCACCGAGAGCGCCGTGATCCTCGACGTCGGGTTCAAGTCGGAGGGCAGCGTGCCCCTCGACGAGTTCAAGGAGACCCCGAACCCCGGCGACGAGGTGGAAGTCTTCCTCGAGCACCTCGAGGACCAGGAGGGGGCGGTCGTCCTCTCCAAGAAGAAGGCCGACTTCATGCGGGTGTGGGAGAAGATCAAGGTCGCCCACGAGTCGGACCAGCCGGTGCAGGGCACGCTCGTCAAGAAGATCAAGGGCGGCGTCGTGGTGAACCTGATGGGCGTCGACGCGTTCCTCCCGGGGAGCCAGATCGCGCTCCGCCGCGTGCCGAACATCGACGAGCTGCTGGGCAGCACCTACGAGTTCAAGATCATCAAGCTCAACAAGCGCCGGCGGAACATCGTGGTCAGCCGCCGCGTGATCCTCGAGAACGAGCGGGCCCACAAGCGCGAGCACCTGATGAAGGAGCTCGCCGTCGGCCAGGTGCGGAAGGGCATCGTCAAGAACATCACCGACTTCGGCGCCTTCATCGACCTCGGCGGCGTGGACGGCCTGCTGCACATCACCGACATGTCGTACGGCCGCGTGTCGCACCCCACCGAGATGGTGGCCATCGGGAAGGAAGTCGAGGTCAAGATCCTCGACATCGACTGGCAGCGCGAGCGCATCAGCCTCGGCATGAAGCAGCTGCAGCCGTACCCGTGGCAGAAGGTGGCCGAGCGCTACCCGGTGGGCACCCGCGTGCAGGGCAAGGTGGTCTCGATCACCAACTACGGCGCGTTCGTGGAGCTCGAGCC
>JBGAOL010000408.1:0-3650 GCA_044221825.1 Gemmatimonadales bacterium | reverse complement strand
GGGCTACCACCTCAACGCGCTCTACTCACCGTGGGTCACCTGGCGCGAGCTGGTGGACGAATGGACGGAGGCGCAGGGCGACATCCTCAAGTTGCAGGTGTTCGTCAACACCGTCTTGGGCGAGACGTGGGAGGACCGGCGCGGCGGGCTCGACAGCGGGGCGCTGGCCCTGCGGCCGAAGCACGCCACTGGCGTGGTGCCCTACGGGGTGCAGGTGCTGACGATGGGCGTGGACGTGCAGGACGACCGGCTCGAGGCGACGGTGTGGGGCTGGGGTGCTGGGCGCCAGCGGTGGCGCATCGCCCATGACGTGCTCCGGGGCGACCCCGAGCGGGGCGAGGTGTGGGCCGCGCTCGAGGCGTTGCGCGTGAAACGCTGGCCCACGGAGGACGGGCGCGAGCTCGTGGTGTTCGCCACGGGCGTGGACTCGGGGGCCCACACCAAGGCGGTCTACGACTGGTGCGGGCCCCGGTACGCCTCGCGGGTGTTCGCGCTCAAGGGCTCGAGCACGGCCGGCGCGCCGCTCCTCCCCAAGGGGCCGACCAAGGCGAAGGGCTGCCGGGTGTTCGTGATCGGCACGGAGACGGCCAAGGACGAGTGGTACGGCGCGCTCCGGACCCAGGCGCCCGGCCCGATGTACGTCCAGTTCGACGCGGACACCGGGGAGGAGTACCTGAAGCAGCTGACGGCGGAGCGGGCGGTGCGGAAGCAGACGAACGGGCGCTGGGTGCGGCGCTACGAGCTCCCCCGCGGCGAACGCTCCGAGGCGCTGGACTGCGCCGTCTACGCGTTGGCGGCGCTGCTCCTGACGGGGGTGCGGCTCCGCGCCGAACCGGCCACCGCGGCCGCGCCCACCCCCCGTCCCACCCCCGTGGCGGAACCGGCCCCCGAACCGGCCACCTCCCCCCTGCCCCTGGTGCTCCAGCCCCGCAACGTGGGGCAGGCCCTGGCGCTCCAGCGGCTCCGCCGGGGGCTCAAGCGGTGACCCTCTACCCCATCCCCGTCCGATGCCCTGCCTGTCATGTACGGGCGCGGCTGCGGGTCGCGGAGGTGCTGGTCCAGATGGTCCGGGTCTGCCGTCCGCCGTCCTCGGCTGTCGTGGTCACGATGGCTTGCCGGTGCGGACAGGCGATCCTGAAGGTGCGCGCCAGCGACGTGCTTGAGCACGAGGCTTGACTTCGGCGCAACTGAAACCATATTAGTCTGACCAGTAGGCCGGAGGGCCGCTTTGCAGGCCCCAGAGCCCGGACACCCCCACACCGGGGGCGTTCGGGCTTTTCGCGTTTCCGGGAGCCGGATGGCCGAGAACATCCCCGAAGGCGTTCCCGCCACGCTGACGGCGGGCAACACCTGGCAGTGGACGCAGCGACTGAGTGACTACGCCCCCACCGAGACGGGGGGGACGTGGGCGCTGTCCTACGCCATGGCGGGCATCGGGGCGCTGCCGTGGGATCCGAGCTGGGTGACGGACGACGGCGCGGTGTGGACCGTGGCGATCCCGGCCACCTCCACCGCCAACCTCCCGGCGGGCCGCTACGAGTGGCTGGCCATCGTCACGGGCGGCGGCGGGTACGCAGGCCGGCGCCACACGCCGGTGGCGGGCACCCTCCTCGTGGCCGCGAACCCCGAGCAGTGGCAGCAGGGCGACCGCCAGCCGTGGGTGGAGAAGACGCTGGCGGTGATCGAGGAGGTGCTGGCGGGCCGCCTCACGGGCGACGTGCAGGCGTACCAGATCGGCACCCGGTCGGTGACGAGCATCCCGGTCCTCGAACTCTACGCGCTCCGCACCCGCCTGCAGCACGAGCTCCAGCGCCTGCGGAAGGGCACCGACCCGGTGCGCCGCATCCGCTTCGGGACGGCCTGATGGGCTTCCGCGACTGGTTCCGCCGCAAGCCTGCCCCCGCCCCGGTGGCGCCGCGGAAGCGGTACGCCTTCGCCGGGGCGCAGCAGAACCGCCTGCTCGAGGACTGGGTCGCCACGTGGATGAGCCCCAAGGACGAGCTGCGGTGGGAACTCCAGCTCCTCCGGAACCGCGCCCGCGAGCAGGCCCGCAACAACCCCCTCGCCCGCCGCTACTTCGCGCTCGTGGACGAGAACGTCCTCGGCCCCGAGGGCATCAGCCTCCAGTGCAAGTACGTCCTCCGCTCCGGCGAGCCGGACGAGGAAACCTGTGCGCAGGTCGAGCGCGCCTGGTCGGACTGGTGCCGCCTCGGCCACTGCACCGCGGATGGCGGCCAGTCGTGGCGCGACTTCACGGGCGCGGTGCTCGAGGCCGTGGCGCGGGACGGGGACGGCGTGGTGGAACTCCTGCCCGGCTTCGGCAATGACCACGGGTTCGCAGTGCAGTTCCACGAGGGCGACCTGATCGACCACGAGTACAACGTGGACGCGCTGCCCGGCGGGGCAAGCATCGCCATGGGGATCGAGCGGGACCGCTGGCGGCGGATCGTGGCGGTGCATGTGCTGACGCGGCACCCGGCCGACGGCGCGGTGCTGGCGAGCGGGCGGCGCGAGCGGCGGCGGATCGCGGCGGAGCGGGCGCTCTACCTCGGCCGGCCCCGACGCCACGGCAGCCCGCGCGCGGAGCCGTGGCTCACGCCCGTGCTCGTGCCCATGCGGATGCTGGACGAGTACCAGAACGCCGAACTGGTGGCGGCGCGCGCGGCGGCGGAGACGCCCGCGTTCATCACCAAGAACCTCGAGGCGACGGGCCCCGACCCGAACGACCCGCTGGCGGGCGAGCGGATCCTCGACACGGCCAAGGGCACGCTGCAGGAGCTGGGCCCCGGCGAGGGGCTGGCGACGTGGCCAAGCGACCACCCGCACCAGAACGTGGACCCGTTCCTCAAGGCGATGCAGCGGCAGATCGCCGTGGGACTCGGCGTGAGCTACGCAGCGCTGACGGGGGACCTGTCGGGCGCCAACTACAGCTCCATGCGGGTGGGGTCGTTGCAGGAGCGCGACAACTGGCGCGTGCTCCAGCGGTGGTTCAGCCAGGCGCTGCACCAGCGGGTGTTCGCGGCGTGGCTCAAGCAGGCCGTGATCTGGCAGCGGGTGCGCCTGCCGGGGCCGCTGGCGGAGTACGTGGACGTGTGCTGGGAGGCGCGCGGGTGGCCGTGGGTGGACCCCAAGAGCGACCTCGAAGCGGCGCAGCTTGAGGTGTCCATGGGGCTCACGAGCCTGACGCGGCTGGCGGCCGACCGCGGGCGCGACCTGCCCGAAGTGCTGGCGGAGCGGAAGCGGGAGCTGGCGCTGGCGGAGTCGCTGGGCGTGCCGGTGGGCGGAATGGCGTCGGCGGCCCCGGTCGCTGCCCCGGACAGCCCCGGCGAGGCGGAGGACACCACGGCCGATGACGTCGAGGATACGACGGAGGACCCGGCCGAGGAGCGGCAGATCGTGGTGAACGTGACCACGCCGCCGGTCAACGTGACGGTGGAGCGGCAGGGGCCCGAGGCCGTCCATGTCGCCGCGCCCGTGGTCACGGTGGAGCGACAGGAGGCCCCCGTGGTTCACGTCGCCCCCGCCGAGGTGTCGGTCACGGTGGAGGGCGCGAAGCCGGGCAAGCGGACGGTGCGGCACGTCCGGGACGCGGACGGGAAGATCGTGGCCAGCGAGGTCGAGGAGCGGGCGGAGTAGTCGGTGGCGACGTA
>JBGAOL010000407.1:0-3659 GCA_044221825.1 Gemmatimonadales bacterium | reverse complement strand
CCGACTGGGCCGAGATGCAGGCGATCGCGAGGCTGAGGCAGATCACAACCCAGCCGGCGCGGGGCCGGCGGCGGTCGGAACGGTGGAAGGTCTCGGACATGGCGGCGGTGGGCAGGGGACTCGTCGAAGCTAGCAACTTGGCGCGCCCTCGCCAGTCAGGTGCCGAGCGCGGTGATGAACACGGGTCGCGGCGATCCGGATGGTCGGTCCCACGGGGGCCGCGGACTCCCCGACTGTTGCTGTCGGGATCAATAGGGGGTTCATGTATCACCTCGCCGAGCTCATGCTGGTGCACGGCTAGGTGCCGGACGCCATCCATGTGTTGCGCGCCGCGCTGCTCGGGCCGGTGAATGCCGGCGGCGTGGCCGTCACTCGCACCCAGCTCAAGGTGCGGATGGGGCGGGCATTCCGTGCGGCTGGGCGGGCCGACAGTGCGCAGGTGCATGAGGCGTACGTCGCGAAGGCGTGTCGGGACGGCGCGGGAGGTGTCGCACCCTGTGCCCCCCTTGGCCCGGCCCACTGACCTGCCGAAACTCCATGCATGACCCTGTCGCTCCGCGTGATCCCCACCGTTCAGCTCACCGAGCCGGACCGCGCCGCCATCCTGGCGGTATGCACCGACGCCTACGAGGAGGACTTCCGCGAGTACCTCCGCCTCATTGGCCGCGGCGTGCACCTGCTCGGCGAGCAGGCCGGCACGCTGGTGAGCCACGCCATGTGGGTGGAGCGCGAGTTGCGCGTGGGTCCCGAGAAGCGCGCCCTCCGGGGCGCCTACATCGAAGCCGTCGCCACCGCGTCGGCGCACCAGCGCCGGGGCCACGGCTCCACCCTGATGCGCGCCCTCCCGCCGCTCCTCGGCGACTTCGACATCGCCGCGCTCTGCCCTTCGGTGCCCGAGTGGTACGCCAGCCTCGGCTGGGAACCCTGGCGCGGTCCCCTCGGCGTGATCCACAACGGCCACTGGCTGGCCACGGCCGAGGAAGAGGTGATGGTGTACCGGCTGCCGCGGACGCCTGCGGACCTGGACCTCGGCTGGCGCATGGAAGGGGACTGGCGGGAAGGGGAGGTGTGGTGAGCGGCCGGGGCGTGACGGATACTCCGCCCCTCCCGCGCGCCGGTCCTGCGCCGCACCTTGAGGGCGGCGCGGGAGGCGCCCCTCATGGCCCTGACCATCATCATGGTGTGGTACCTCGGCATCGGCGTGCTGACGGCCGCCGGTGTGATCGCCGCCGGACGCCAGTGGCTCACGCGGCCGGCGGAGCGGGTGTTCCTTGGGCTGCTGCTGATCCCGGTGGCGGCGGTGTACCTCGCCTTCGTGAGCTACTTTCATGCGCCGGAGGCGTGTCGGCTCGTGGCGGGGCAAGTGGTGGTGATCGGGCTGCTCGGGGTGGTGGGGACCCGGATGCCGCTCGTGGCCGCGGCCGGGTGGGCGCTGCACGGCGGCTGGGATCTCTGGCATGAGGTGGTGAGCCACGGCGCCGGAGGGGTGCCGCCCGGGATGACACCGATCCCGCTCGCGTACGGGATCTTCTGTGCGGCCGTGGACTGGGTGATCGCGGGGTACCTGCTGCGGGCGCGCGTGGAGGATGGAGAAGGGTAGGACCCTGGTTACCCCGGGGCTCCGATGCGCAGGTGCTCCCGTGAATCCGGCAGGCATCCCCTGCCCGTAGGGCCGCTGCCGACGGGCATGGCGCCCATTGTCCCCTTTCCCCGGAATCCCCCATGAATCCCGACTGGTACCTCGCCCAGGTACTCGCCAGCCTCATTGCCGCGCTGCCCTGGCTGGTGGGCGCGCTCGGCACCGTGGCCGTGGTGTCGTTCAGCCCGCTCGGCCGGGCGCTGCTCCGCCACCTCCGCGAGCGCGGGCGCGACGCCGAGACGTCGGAGGCGCTGCTCCAGGAGATCGGCGACCTTCGCGCCCTGCTCGGCGAGACGCTGGAGCGCCTCGACGCCACCGAGCGACGGCTGGCCCAGCTGCCGCCCGCGCTTTCACCGTCCGGCACTCCGCTGGTAGCGCCGCCGCGTGAGACGCAGGCCAACACCCCGCACTGATTCCTCGCGCCGGCGCGGGTGTCCGCGCCGCCTCGCTCCCCAATCGGAAGACCGATGACCCTGCTGACGCGTGGTGTCCCGCCATTCGCTGCGATGCTGCTGCTGGCCGCCGGCGCCTGCCGCCCCGCAGCGCGCGCCGAGGAAGCGCCCAAGGCCACCTTCGCCTACCCGGCCGACCACCACATGCACCTCGGCTCCGCCGACCTCTGCGGCCGCCTGCCGCCCGACGAGCCGTGCGGAAAGTACCGGACGCCGAACTCGGTGCTCGCGGAGGACGCGGTGCGCGCGCTCGACGCAGCCAACGTGGGGAAGGGCATGGTGTTCTCGTCGGCCTATCTCTACGGCATGGCGGACCTCAAGCTGCCGCGGGATTCGGTGGGCTACTGGATGCGCCGGGAGAACGAGTTCACGGCCGCCGAGGTGGCCAAGGCCCCCGACCGGCTGGTGGGGGTGATGTCGGTGGACCCACTGGCGCCCACGGCGCTGGAGGAGATCGCCCACTGGAAGGGCAACCCGGCGTTCCGGGCGCTCAAGATGCACCTCTTCGGCAGCCGCGTGCACCTGGCCGACCCGGCCGAGCGCGCCCGGCTCGTTGCCGTGTTCAGGGCCGCGCACGAGGCAGGGTTCCCGATGGTGGTGCACGTGGGCGGCGCCACGTTCGGCGCGGCCGAGGCGGAGCTCTTCCTGCGGGAGGTGCTGCCAGCGGCGGGCGGGACGCCGGTGCAGGTGGCGCATGGAGCCGGCGGCGGCCTGCCGCCGGACGGCCCGCGGCACGTGGCGGTGCTCCGGACCTTCGCCGACCAGGTCAGGGCCCACGCCCCCGGCACCGACAGCCTCTTCTTCGACCTCTCGTTCTTCGTGTCGAAGGAGGACTCCACGTCCGCGGCCCAGCTCCTCACGGAGATGCGGCGTATCGGCGTGGAACGCTTTCTCTTTGCGTCCGACTTCGACGTGCAGACCGTGGTCCAGGCCGAGGCGCGGCTGGACTCGCTCCGGCTCTCGCCCGAGGAACGGGCGGTGGTGGCGCGCTCCTGCGCCCCATGGGTGTGCGGGGCCGAGGCCGGCGCGTCTGCGAGTCGCTGAGCGCGAGGGGCGGCGTCGCCGTGCCTGGCCCGCCCCAGTACCCGGCGGGCGGCCGTACCGGTAGAATCCTCGCGTGGAACCGACGAAGCCCTCCCCGGAGTTTCTGGCCCTCCAGGCCGCGCTGGCCGGCGAGTACTCGCTGCAGCGCGAGCTCGGGCGCGGCGGCATGGGCATCGTGTACCTGGCCCGCGACGTCCAGCTGGACCGCGACGTGGCCATCAAGGTGCTGCCGGGCCACCTGGCCGAGAGCGCGTCGTTCCGCGAGCGGTTCCTGCGGGAGGCGCGGGTGGCGGCCGGTCTCTCCCATCCGCACATCGTGCCCATCCATCGCGTGGGCGAGGCCGGTGGGTTCGTCTTCTTCGTCATGGCCTATGTAGAGGGCGAGACGCTGGGCCAGCGGCTCCGCACCCGTGGCCCGCTGCCCCCGGCCGAGGCGGCGCGGGTGCTGCGCGAGGTGGCGTGGGCGCTGGCGTACGCGCACGGGCGCGGCATCGTGCACCGGGACGTGAAGCCGGACAACATCC
>JBGAOL010000406.1:0-3663 GCA_044221825.1 Gemmatimonadales bacterium | reverse complement strand
CAGGTTGAAGGTAATCACGTTCTTGTCGAACATCCCCTGGAAGAGACCGATGACGGTGTCTCAGTTCATGAGGATCAGACAGCGCTTGCCGTCCCCCATCACGCGCTGGAAGCCGAGCTTGGCATAGAAGGTCCGCGAAGCCGCGAGGTCCTTGACGGCGAGGCTGACGGAGAAGGCGCCGAGTTGCACTGGGCACTCCTGGGGAGCGGGAAGGTTTCCTGACGAGTGGGTAGAGTGCCGACGCCGCGTCCCACAGGCAAGGCCCGAGGGCGAGCCGCTCTCAGGGCAGCCGGCTGAGCCGGCTCGACACCAGCCGCCACTGTCCCGCCTGCCGCACCCAGCGATGCTCGAAGCGCACCGTGGACCCGAAGGGCCCGCCCCCCGCGGAGCCGGCCCACTCGAGGATCCCGGTGCTTACCGCCGAGTCGCCCCGTTGCTGCACCGTCACCTCGCGGAGCGCTGCCGTGTCCACGCGGACCAGGCCCTCGCCGTACGCCATCAGCCCCTCGGCTCGTGTGGTGCTGTGGCCCACAGCGCTGGTGGAGGCATAGTCCGGCGCCCAGAGCGCGCCGAGGGTGGCGGTGTCGGCGGCCACCATGGCGGCGCGCAGGCGCTCCTCGGCCGCCTCGATCTCGCCGCGGGCCGCCGGGGCGGGCCGGCTGCAGGCAGCCAGCGTGGCGCCGAGCAGGAGGAGCACCCGGTGCACCCTCATCCGCGCCGGAGCCCCTTGAGCTCGGTACTGATGATGTGAATCGGCTGGTCGCCGACGTTCTCGAGCGTGTGGGGCCCCAGGGCATCGCCCCAGATGGTGACGCCGGGCGCGGGGAGCGTGGCGCCGGCGCGGGTATCCACGAGCACCCTGCCGGCCGCGTCTCGCCGCACGAAGTGGCTGACGCCGAGCACGTAGTGCGTCGCGGGCCAGCAGTGGGTGTGCACCGGCACCGTGTCTCCCGGGGGGATGCGGGTGTCGAGGACACGCACGTGGGCGTTCTCGAAGAGCAACCGGTGATGCCCTGGTGCGGCCACCAGCGCGTCGAGGGAGGGATCCCAGGGGTCCGGCACGGGAGAATCCATGGTCACCGCCGTGGCGGGAAGGTGGGTGCGGCTTCGTCGCGGATTACCACAACCAGATCGAAGAACTCCCCCCAGGCCTGCGTGGTGACGCCACCGAGCAGGCGCGAGGGGAGCGGACCGAGGCGCGCCAGCGCGGCCGGACCCAGCACGACGACATCGCCATCCTCACGCAGTGCCCGGGCCTCGAGTGAACCCTCCGGCAGTGGCGCCAGCGCCCGCGCCGGCCGCCCCGCCATCGACGATTGCCCGCCCAGCGCCGTGAAGCCGACAGACACCATCCGCCCCGCCAGCGACCCGGGAGCCGCCTCGACGGTGGACCGGAGCCCGACCCGGTGACCGCCGTAGTCCTCTTCCAGCCGGAAACCGAGCGGCGGCGCGGGTCGTTCCCCCTGGGCCCGCGCGGCGTGCACGGTGGCCGTCCACACGACGGCCCGCGTGGCGGCGGGCAACTGGCCCAACTGCCACCGGAGGTTCCGGTGCATGGCCTCGTCGCGGTCCGCGCCGGTCCAGCCCTCTTGCTGCCGCTCGGCGTAGCCCGCGAAGCTCTGGAGCATCGCCAGTTCCATCATGCCGCGGTCGCGGCCCACCTGCGTGGCCCATGCGTCCGCGGCGCCGCGCGCGCATGCGGCCAGCCGGCGCTGTTCCGCCCCATCGAACGGCAGGCTGTCGGTGTAGCGCCAGAAGAGGTGGCGGTCCGCCGCCTGCTCGCACTCGGTGGCGCGCGCGTGGCCGAGTGCCGCGCCAACTAGCTCCGGCAACCTGGCGCGCGCGTACTCGGAAGTGACGCTGACCTGGTCATCCATGCCGCCGATCACCAGCTTGCGCGCCACCGCCTGCTGGAACAACCACGCCCGCCAGGGCGCCAGCTCCTCCGCCATCCAGAACCGCCCGATGGCGTTGTCGAGCTGCCCCTGCGTCGCGGTCCCCGCCGCCACCGCCTGCTGGAAGCCGAGGAAATCGTAGATCGGCGCCTCGAACACCAGCGCGGTGACCCCGCACCGCTCCACCAGCCGTTGCGCCAGCGCGGCCTTGAGCTGGAACGCCTTGAGCTCGCCGTGACTCGGCAGCTCGCCGAGCACCACCAGTGAGGCGCCGCAGGTGGCGTCGTCGAGGTGCTGCTCCGCGGGGAGCTGAGCGGCGGCGCGCGTTGGCAGGAGCAGAAGCCCGCCGGCCAGGAGGAGCCGCGCGAGCCGAAGCGGAAACAGGATCATTCTCGGGAACGGCATCGCTGGGACTCACTGCAAAGGAAGGGCACCGCACCACCCGGGCACACGCGGCCAGTCATCGTCGCGCCGTCGAGTCGTCCACCTCGCGCTGTGCCTCAGCCAGCCGGCCCACGTCCTCGCCGATCTGCCGCGCGGCCTCGAGCAGGGTGGTGAGCGGCGCCAGATCGGCGCTGCCGGCGTGGAGCCGGAGCAGGTCCAACCGTACACCCTCGAGCGCCGCCACGCTGTCGGCCAGGTGAGCCTGAGCCGCCTTCTGGCGCGCCGCCAGGGGGGCAGCCCCCGCCGGCGTCGCCGCACCGAGCGCGCCCAGCCGCTCCAGCTCCGCGCGCGCCTCGGCGGCGCGCGCCTCGAGGGCCTCGATCATGGCCGGCACTTCCGCCAGCTGCGCCCGGTACGGCGCCGGCAGCGCGGCGTAGAGCTCCGAGGCCGCCACGCCGAGCGCCACCTCGGTGGCGCGGAACACGCCGCCGCCGATGGCGGTGCTCCGTTCCGGCGCGCCCAGCTTCTTTGCCAGCCAGCCGCCGAGGCGGCTGTTCCAGAGGCGGTCGCGGACGCCGGTCTGCCACCACTCACGGAGCCTGGCCGGGATGAACTGCACGTCGAGTGCATTGCTGACGGCACCGAGGACCATCGTGGTGAACAACGGCAGCAGCACCCACAGCGCCTGCCCCCGGTTCTCGTGCAGAACACCCGCCAGGAGGTAGCCCATGGTCACGCCGAACCACGTCCCCGCACTGACCGTCGCCATCCGGAGCAGCCGGTGGCTCGCCGGCTCCACGGGATCGCGGGAGAGCGCCTCACTCTCGGCCCGCTCCCGCCGTGCCACTTCCAGGGCGGCCCGGAGGTCCGCCAGCGTGTGCCCGGCGCGGAACTGCCGCCGCGCCTGGTTCAGGTGGAAGCCGACGATGGGCAGGAGCGGCGCCGACGCGATCCCCGCGAGCAGCGCGATGTCGGAGAACCCGGCCGGCCGGTTGCCGGTGATCCACACCACGAAGTTCACCAGCATCAGCGTGCCGAACCCGCCCGACCAGCCGAGATAGGGAACCAGCAGCGGGTTCCGGGCGCCGAGCCAGGCGCGGAGCGTGGGCGGCAGCGCGGGCCGCGTCTCGGCCGGCGGCGCGAGGGCGGCGGCCAACGCCTCCCCGTCTTGTGGCCGCTCGTCGGGGTCGCGCGCGAGGCAGGCATCGATGGCCGCCGACAACGCCAGAGGCAGGCCGGGTGCCACGGCCTGCACTCCCGGCGCGGGCTCGCTGGCCTGCCGCACCAGCAGCGCGGGCAGGTTCGCCGCCTCAAATGGCAGTCGCCCGCTCACCGTCAGGTACCCCACCACGCCGAGGGCGTAGAGGTCGCTCCGGCCATCCAC
>JBGAOL010000405.1:0-3659 GCA_044221825.1 Gemmatimonadales bacterium | reverse complement strand
CCGGCGGGCAGCCAGACGGTGGCCCAGCGGTTCCCGCTTGGCGTGTCCTCGGCCACCATCCGCAACACGATGGGGGAGCTGGAGGAGAAGGGCTTCCTGTATCACCCGCACACCTCGGCCGGCCGGATCCCCACCGACCGCGCCTATCGCTGGTACGTGGACAACATGCTGCGCCACGCGCCGCCCACGCGCGAGGACCGGCAGCTGCTCAATGCCGAACTGCAGCCGGGGCGCACGGCCATGGAGGAGATCCTCAAGCGCGCCGCCCAGGTGCTCGGCGTGCTGACGCAGGAGCTCGGCGTGGCGGTGGCGCCGGCGTTCGACCGGGTGGTGCTCGAGAAGCTGGACCTGGTGGCGGTGTCGAGCGAGCGGCTGCTGCTGGTGTTCCACCTCAAGAGCGGGGCGGTGCGCACCATCTTCGTGCAGGTGCGCCAGTCGCTGCCGCCGGAGCTGGTGCAGCGGGTGGCGCAGACGCTCAACGAGCGGCTGGGCGGCCTCACCCTGCAGGAGATCCGCACCTCGGCCGGCGAGCGGCTCCGCGACGCGGAGCGGGGCGAGCACGAGCGCGAGCTGCTCAACATCTTCATCGAGGAAGGGGAGGAGCTCTTCGGCACGCCGGGCGGGATGGAGTCGGTGGTGCTCGGGAGCGCGCAGATGCTGGTGGCGCAGCCGGAGTTTGCCACCAGCGGGAAGATCCGCGACCTGCTGGACCTGACGGAACGGCGGGACCTGCTGCAGCAGGCGCTCTCGGCGCGGCGGCAGACCGGCCTCACGGTGACGATCGGCGGCGAGAACAGCGACCAGCGGCTCGCCGGCTTCACGCTCGTCACCAGCAGCTACCGCTCGGGCGACCTCGCCGGCGTCATCGGCGTCCTCGGCCCGACGCGCATGCCCTACGACAAGATCATCGGCCTCGTGGACCACACGAGCCGCCTGGTGGAAGGATTGATGGAGTGAGCGACTTCTACGCGACCCTCGGGGTGGCCCGCGACGCGACCGACGCCGACATCAAGAAGGCGTACCGCAAGCTGGCCATGGAGTACCACCCCGACCGGAACCAGGCGCCCGACGCGGAGGCGCGGTTCAAGCAGATCGTGGAGGCGTACGAGGTCCTGAAGGACCCCGACAAGCGCGCCCGCTACGACCGCTACGGCGAGGCGGGCCTCGGCGGGAGCGGCGGGCAGGCGGGCTACGGCGGGTTCCACCACGTGGACCTGGCGGAGGCGCTCAACATCTTCATGCGGGACTTCGGGGGCTTCGAGTCGCTCTTCGGGCAGCAGGCGCGGGCCGAGCAGCGGCGGGGGCAGGACATCCGGGTCAACGTGAAGATCACGCTCGATGAGGTGGCCCTCGGCGCCAAGCGCACCATCAAGCTCAAGACGCTGGACCGCTGCGAGAAGTGCGAGGGGACGGGCGCCAAGAAGGGGACGCGGCCCACGCCCTGCGGCACCTGCAGCGGCACCGGCGAAATCCGGCGGGCGGCGCGGAGCATGTTCGGGCAGTTCGTGCAGGTGAGCCCCTGCCCGTCGTGCCAGGGCGAGGGCGTGGTGATCCAGAGCCCGTGCCCCGAGTGCCGCGGCGACGGGCGGGTGAAGGCGGAGAAGACGGTGAGCGTCGAGATCCCGCCCGGCGTCTCGGAGAACAACTACCTGACGCTCCGCGCCCAGGGCGCCGCCGGCCCGCGCAACAGCGCGCCCGGCGACCTGCTGGTGATGATCGAGGTGAAGGACGACGAGCGCTTCGAGCGCGACGGCGACAACCTCATCATGGACCTGCCGCTCTCGTTCTCGCAGGCGGCGCTCGGCCTGGTGCTCTCGGTGCCGACGCCGTACGGCGAGGAGCCGCTCACCGTCCCGCCCGGCACGCAGGCCGGGACGATCCTCAAGGTGAAGGGCAAGGGGCTGCCGCGCCTCGGCCAGGCCACGCGCGGCGACCTCCTCATCCGGGCGCACGTGTGGACGCCCGAGACACTCTCGGAGGAGCAGGTGCGGCTCTTCCGCGAGCTCGCCCGCCATGAGGGCGAGCCGCCCCGCAAGGGCAGCGGCTTCTGGACGCGCATCAAGGAGGCGCTCGGCGCGTGAGCTGGTTTGCCATCGAGGTGGCACCGGACGAGGCACGCCGCGACGCCGTCGCGGCGTGGCTCGTGGCGCAGACGGGCCAGGCCATCGAGGAGCGGGCGGACGGGACGGTGGTCTCGTTCGCCCTTTCGGTGAGCGACGCCGACCGCCTGACGGACGCGCTCCAGGCCGAGTTCGGCCTGGCGGCCACGCGGCGCGAGCTGCCCGAGGAGGACTGGACCACCAAGTGGCGCGAGGGCCTCGGGCCCCGCTCGGTGGGCCGGGTGACGCTGGTGCCCACCTGGGTGCCGTACCAGGGGAAGGATGGCGAGACCGTCATCACCATGGACCCGGAGACGGCGTTCGGGAGCGGGGAGCACGGCTCCACGCGCGCGGCGCTCAACCTGCTCGAGCGCTGGGTGAAGGACGGCGACACCGTCCTCGACCTCGGCACCGGGAGTGGCATCCTGGCCATCGCCGCGGCGCTGCTCGGCGCGGAGAAGGTGATTGGCGTGGAGCTGGACGGGGAGGCCATCCCCGTGGCCGTGGCCAACGCCGAACGGAACCACGTCAGCGAGATGATCGAGTTCCTCGAGGCCGACGCCGGCACGGTGACGGCCCTGCTCGGCCCCGCGGACATCGTGGTGTCGAACATCCTGCGGCTGGTGAACGTGTCGCTGCTGCCCGCCATCCACCGCGCCACGCGGCGGGGCGGCACCGCCATCTTCAGCGGCATGGAGAAGGGCGAGGCCACCGACTTCCGGGCGCCGCTCCTCGCCGCCGGCTTCGAGATCCTGGCCGAGGTGACGGACGACGGCTGGTGGGCGGTGGCGGCGGAGCGGACGTGATCACCGTCCTCGTGGCGCCGGGCGGCCTGGTGGCGGGCGCGGAGCTGGCGCTCGAGGAGGAGGAGCAGCACCACCTCACCGTGCGCCGCGCGCGTGAGGGGGAGGCGGTGATGCTGCTCGACGGCGCGGGAAGCCGCGGCACCGGGCAGCTGCGCTGGGCGGGGAAGGTGTTTTCCGTGGCAGTGGACCGGGTGAGCACGGAGCCGCGGCCGGCGGCCGTGACGCTGGCGGTGGGCGCCGGGGACCGGGAGCGCTTCGCGCTGCTGGCGGAGCAGGCGGTGCAGCTCGGCGCCACGCGCATCGTGCCCCTCGAGACCGACCGCACCGCCAACGTGGCCACGCGGGTGCGCGAGGGGACGCTCGACAAGGTGCGCCGCCGCGCGCGCGAGGCGCTCAAGCAGTGCTCGGCCGCGTGGGAATGCGCCGTGGCGGAGTGCGTGGCGCTGGAGGCGTTCCTGGCCGAGGCGCCCCAGGGGGCGCGCTGGCTGGCGGACCACGCGGGGGGCGCCGCGCCCTCGCTGGGCCTGAGCGACACCCTGACGGTCCTGGTGGGCCCCGAGGGGGGCTTTACCGCGACGGAGCGGGACCGCATCCTGAGTGCCGCATGGGTGCCGGTGGCGCTCGGGCCGCACATCCTGCGCTACGAGACGGCGGCGCTCGCCGCCTTGTCCACGGCGTGGCAGGCACGCCATCGGGGGGACGCATGAGCGACTGCATCTTCTGCAAGATTGCCCGGGGCGAGATCCCGGCGAAG
>JBGAOL010000404.1:0-3692 GCA_044221825.1 Gemmatimonadales bacterium | reverse complement strand
GGCCTTGGAGCGCGAGCTTCAAGGCCCGCCGTGCTTTGGCCGATACTCGGGGTGATGCGACCGCTTTTCTCTCGTCCCGCCGCCTTCGGGCTGGCCCTGCTGGTTGCGATGCCGGCGTCGCTTGCCGCGCAGGCCACCGCCGGCTGTCCGGCGGATACGCTCGCCAGCGGCCGGGTCTGCCAGGCCGCGAGCGACGCGCTCACGATCTTCCTGCCCATCGAGGGCCTGCTGGTGGGTGGCGGCAACCCGCTGCCCGGGAGCGCGGGGGGAATCGGCCAGCTGGGCCACGTGCGGCTGGTGGGACGGGTGGGGTTCACCAAGGTCACGATCCCGGACGTGGGGTACGACGGCACCAGCGACACCGTCGCCGCGGAGAAGCGCCTCACGGTCCCCGTCCCGCGCCTCGACGCCGCCTTCGGGCTCTTCAGCAAGACCCTGCCGCTCGGCACGGCCACCGTGGACTTCGTCGCCTCGGCCGTCCTCATCCCGACTGGTTCCACCACGCGGATCGCCATCGACAAGAACGCGCGGCAGGTGGGTGGCCTGGCACTTGGCCTGGGCTTCGGCATGCGGGCGGCGCTCGCGATGGCGAAGAACAAGCCGACGGTGTCGCTCAACGTGATGAAGCGCGACATCCCGCGGGTGCGCTTCGGCAACCGCGCCGCCGGCGACCCGATGCAGCTCTCCACCACGCTGTCCGCCATCAACGCGCGGCTCATGGTGGGGGGCAAGAAGGGCCCCGTGACCCTCGCGGCGGGCGCCGGCATGGACCTCTTCAAGGGCGACGGCCTCGTCACCTTCGCCGACTCCACCACGGCGAGCGGGGACAGCACGGTGGCCGTGCCGCTCAGCACCTCCCGGATCATGACGGCGCTCAACCTGGGCCTCACCGCGGGGCCGCTCTCGTTCTGGGCGGAAGGGGGGCTGCAGGTGGGGAAGAAGACCGAACTCGTCACGCCCTTCGAGCTCAACGACCCGAGCGGGAGCCGGTTCTATGGCGGGGTCGGCTTCGCGCTCCAGTTCTAGGTCCGGACTCTGACAAGCCCGGGGCCGCCCCTTCCGGGCGGCCCCGATTCGTTGCGTGCCGGTCGTGGCTACCCTGACCCCCCGTCGTGCCCTAAATTCCCGGCTGTGAATGATTTCGAAGCCATGGGTCGGGCGCTGGAACTGGCCTGGCGGGGGTGGGGGCGTGTGGCGCCCAACCCGCTGGTTGGGGCTGTGGTGGTCCGGAATGGCGCCATCGTGGGCGAGGGATGGCATGCCGAATTTGGCGAGCGCCATGCCGAGCCGGCGGCACTCGCCATGGCGGGAGCCGCAGCCCGGGGCGCCACGGTGTACGTCACGCTCGAGCCCTGCAACCACACCGGGAAGCAGCCGCCGTGCACCGAGGCGTTGCTCGCGGCCGGCGTGGCGCGGGTGGTGGCCGCCATGCCCGACCCGAACCCCGATGCCCAGGGCGGCACCGCCAGGCTGCGGGCCGCGGGCATCACCGTCGAGATCGGCTGCCGGAGCGAGGATGCCGCCGTCCAGAACGCCATCTTCTTCCACCGCTTCACCGAGCCCCGGCGCCCCTTCGTGGCGCTCAAGCTGGCGACGACGCTCGACGGGCGGATCGCTGATCATGGCGGGCGGTCCCGCTGGATCTCGGGTGGGGAGGCGCGGGAGTACGTGCACTGGCTCCGCGCGGGGTTCGATGCCATCGGCGTGGGCGGGCACACGGCGCGCACCGATGACGCCTCCCTCACGGTGCGCGGGCCGGTGGAGCCGCGGGTGGCGCCCCGGCGCGTGGTCTTCGACCGGCTGGCCGAGCTGCCCTCGACGCTGGCCCTCGTGAAGACGGCGGGCCAGGTGCCCACCACCCTCGTCACCACCCTTTCCGCCTCGCTGACCCGCACCGAGCCGCTCGAGGCGGCCGGCGTGCGCGTCATCCGCGCGGCGACGCTCGCCGTGGCGCTGCAGGGGCTGCACGAGGAGGGAGTCGGCTCGATCCTCGTGGAAGGCGGCGGGCGGCTGGCCGGCCGGCTGCTCGGCGAGGGGCTGGTGGACCGGTACTACTGGATCCAGTCCCCGCTCTGGCTCGGCGATTCGGGCATCCCGGCCATCGCCGAGCTGCCCGGCACCTCACTGGTGGAGGCGGAGCGCTGGCAGGTGGTGGAGCGGCGGGCGCTGGGCCAGGACACGCTCCTCGTCGTGGATCGGGAGACATGTTCACCGGAATCGTGACGGCCGTCGGGCGGGTGGCCCGGGCCACCCAGGCCCGGACCGGGCTCACGCTCCGCATTGCGGCCCCCTACCGCGGGCTCGCCAAGGGCGAGAGCATCGCCGTGGACGGCGCCTGCTTGACCGTGGAGCGGGCGGGGCGGGGCTGGTTCCAGGTGCACGTGATCACCACGTCGCTGGAGCGCACCAACTTCGGGAGCTTCACCGTGGGCCGGCGCGTCAACCTCGAGCGCGCCCTGCAGGTGGGCGACCGGCTCGGCGGGCACCTGGTGCAGGGCCATGTGGATGGGGTGGGGGAGGTCCGGCGCATCCGGCAGCGGGGCGACGCGTGGCTCATGGACGTCACCATGCCGCCGGCCGTCGCGCGGGTCTCGATCCCGCTCGGCTCCATCACGGTGGACGGGGTGAGCCTCACGGTGAACGCCCTGCCCGCCCGGGGCGTGGTCCAGCTCTCGCTCATCCCGTTTACCTTTGAGCACACCACCCTCGGGGAGCGCGTGCCCGGCGACCGGGTACACCTGGAGGGGGACACCATCGGCAAGTACGTCGAGGCGTTGCTGGCGGCGGGACCGCCCCGGCCGCGCACCCGGCGCAGGAAGACCTGAGCATCATGGCGTTCGGCACCATCGAGCAGGCCATCGAAGACCTCCGCAACGGCAAGTTCATCGTCGTGGCCGATGACGAGGACCGCGAGAACGAGGGCGACCTCATCTGCGCGGCCGAGCTCATCACGCCCGAGATGGTGAACTTCATCATCACCCACGCCAAGGGCTACCTCTGCCTGGCCCTCACCGGCGAGCGCTGCGAGGAACTCGAGCTGCCGCAGATGGAGAGCCGGAACACCGAGTCGATGCGCACCGCCTTCACGGTGACCATCGACGCCGATGAGCGTTTCGGCGTGAGCACCGGCATCTCGGCCTCGGACCGCGCGAAGACCATCCATGTGGCCATCAACCCCAAGACGGTGCCGTCCGACCTGCGCCGGCCCGGGCACGTGAACCCGGTGCGCGCGCGGCCGGGCGGGGTGCTGCAGCGGGTGGGGCACACCGAGGCGGCGGTGGACCTGCCACGCCTCGCCGGCCTCTACCCGGCCGGCGTGATGTGCGAGATCATGGGGCCTGATGGCGAGGCGGCCCGGCGCCCGCAGCTGGAGCAGTTCTGCCGGGACCACGGGCTCACGTTCATCACGGTGGCGCAGCTGGTGGCCTACCGGCTGCAGAAGGAGCAGCTGGTCCACCGCGACGCCATTGCGCGGCTCCCCACCGAGTTCGGGGAGTTCAAGGTGGTGGCCTACCAGAACGACGTGGACAAGGCCCAGCACGTCGCCCTGGTCATGGGCGAGGTGGAGGGGCAGCGCGACGTGCTGGTGCGCATGCACTCCAAGTGCCTGACGGGCGACGTCTTCGGCTCCCAGCGCTGCGACTGCGGCCCGCAGCTCCACGCGGCCATGCGGCAGATCGCGGCGGCGGGGC
>JBGAOL010000403.1:0-3710 GCA_044221825.1 Gemmatimonadales bacterium | reverse complement strand
GGGCGGGGCCGGCGGGCGTGGAGCCGGCGGGGCCGGAGGCGGGGGCGGTGCCATGGTGAGCGTCTTGAGGGCGCCCGCCACGGCGCTGGCCTTGGCGGCCTGGTCGCTCACCAGGGAGCCGAGTTCCCGGCCGGCGCGGCCCAGGATCCGGCTGGCCTTGCCGAGGAAGCTGCCCACCTGCGTGGCCCAGTCGATGGACGAGGTGGGCCCGATGGCCTCGGCGATGCGGGGGCGGAGCTGGAGCAGCACGGGGGTGGCCACCTGGAGCGCGTTGAACTGCGGGTCGTACTTGACGCCGAGTCCCTCGATGAGGCCGGCGGTGCGGGAGAAGTAGACCAGGTCGCCGGGGAGCACCACGGGCCAGTCGTAGAGGGTGGTGAGCACTTCCTGGCTCAGGTACTCGAGGCGCTCGATGGTGGTGGTGCGCTGGTCGGCCAGGCGGAGGAGCGCGGCCGAGAGGCTCTTGAGCGCCATGGGGTCGGTGCCGGGCTCGATGAAGCCGAGCTCGTTGAAGGCTTTCACCAGCGCGTCGAGGTCGCGGAAGATGGAGGCGAAGGCCGCCTCCACGATCTGCCGCCGCCGCTCGATGGGCACCCGGATCACCATGCCGAAGTCGAGGATCACCAGCTCGCCGCGGGGGCCCACCTTGAGGTTGCCGGGGTGCGGGTCGGCGTGGAAGAAGCCGCGGACCAGCATCATCTCGAGGTAGGCCTCGACCACGCGGCGGATCACGTCGTCACTGCTGAGCTCGCCCGCCCGGATGCGGTCCTGGAGGGCGTCGATGCGGGAGCCCTCCAGGTACTCGAGCACCAGCACGCGCTCGGTGATGAGCTCGCGCACCACCTCGGGGATGCGGATCCGCGGGTTCTTGGCGAAGAAGCCGTGCACCTCGATGGCGTTCTTCGCCTCGATGCGGAAGTCCATCTCCTCCGGGATGCGGAGCGCGAACTCGTCCACGGCCACGCGGAGGGCGCGCACGTGCGGGTTGTCGAAGAAGCGCGCCACCTGCGTCAGGATCCAGCGCGCGGAGGCGATGTCGCGGTCCACCAGCTCCGCCACGCCGGGGCGGAGCACCTTCACCGCCACCTTCTTGCCCTGGTAGTGCGCGCGGTGCACCTGGCCCAGCGAAGCGGCCGCCTCCGGCGTGCGCTCGAAGTCGTCGAAGATCTGGTCCACCTCGCGCCCGTAGCTCTCGCGGATGGTGCGCGCGATGACGTCGAAGCCGAGCGGGCGGACCCGGTCGGTGAGCGTGGCCAGCGCCTCGTTGTAGGGCGAGGGGATCACGTCGGCGCGGCCGGCGAAGACCTGGCCGAGCTTGATGAACGTGGGGCCGAGGTGGGTGAGGGCATCCACCAGCTTCCGGGCGCGGCGCTCGTGGAAGTGGCGGCTCCGGGGCATGGGGCCGCCCCACCAGAGCCAGCGGCGCCGGTCCCGGAGGATGCTCAGGACGATGGGCCCGAGCCAGTAGATGATGACGAGACTTCGCATGCGTCCTTTCCGTCCGCGACCCGCGCCGCGGCCGGGGGTCAGGCCGGGCGGTGCAGCCGCCCGACGATGACCGTGGTGTTGTCGCTGCCGCCGCGCTCCAGGGCCAGGTCCACCAGCGCCTGGGCCGTGGCCTCCGCGCTCGCCGGCTGGGCCAGTGCGGCGCGGATCTCCTCGTCGCTCACGTGCTTGGTGATGCCGTCGCTGCAGAGGAGCATCACGTCGTCCCACCGCACGTCGGTGGTGAGGGTGTAGGGCTCCGCGCGGGTGGCGCCGAGCGCGCTGTAGAGCACGTGCGAGAGGCCGGAGCGCTCGGCCTGGTCCGGCGAGAGCGCGCCCGCGTCCACCATGGCCTGCGCCATGGTCTGGTCCTTGGTGAGGAGCTCGAGCTGCCCGTCGCGGAAGCGGTAGCAGCGGCTGTCGCCCACGTGCACCAGGTAGCCCCGCGGCCAGCGAATGCACACCATGGTGAGGGTGGTGGCCATGCCCTCCTTCTCCTCGTCGGAGGCGCCGGCCTCGAGCACCGCCTCATGGCTCCGTTCCACCGACTTCTGCAGCTCCCGCAGGAACTCGGCCTCCACCTCGGCGTCCATCTGCACGTAGAGGTCCATGGCGCGGAGCACGTAATCCGTGACGGCGCGGAGTGCGGTGCGGCTGGCGTCCTGGCCGCCGGGGACGCCACCCACGCCGTCGGCCACCAGGAAGACGTAGCCGCGCGAGGGACTGCGCAGCTCGCCGAGCTCGGCGCGCGGGAGGCTCGTCGAGTGCACCGCCATGGTCTTGTGCAGGCTCGCGATCAGGAACTGGTCCTGGTTCTCCGTCCGGACCTTGCCCACGTGGGTGAGGCCGAAGACGTCGATGTTGTCGCGCGCCGGGCGGTCGTTGGGCGGGAGGGGCTCGGTCATCGTGCCGGAAGATTGGCCGGGTCGCGGAGGCCGGGCAAGCGGGGCCCGGCGCTGCGCCCCGAACGTGCAACACCTTCATGATCGCCCCACGTTCCCGCGCACCGACCGGGGACGATAACTTCCGGCCGTGCTGCCCATCGAACCGCTCCTTCCCGAGATCGCCCGCACCCTGGGCGCCGACGGCCGGCTGGTGCTGCAGGCGCCGCCTGGCGCCGGCAAGACCACGCTGGTGCCGCTGGCCCTGCTCGAGGCGCCGTGGCTCGCGGGCCGGCGCATCCTGCTGCTCGAGCCCCGGCGGCTGGCCGCCCGTGCCGCGGCGCGGCGCATGGCGCAGCTCCATGGCGACGCGGTGGGGGGCACCGTGGGGTATCGCATCCGCCGCGAGGTGGTGAGCGGGCCCCGGACGCGGATCGAGGTGGTCACCGAGGGCATCCTCACGCGCATGCTGCAGTCCGATCCGGAGCTGGCGGGCGTGGGCCTCGTGATCTTCGACGAGTTCCACGAGCGCAGCCTGCATGCCGACCTCGGGCTCGCGCTCACGCTGGAGAGCCGCGCGGTGCTCCGGCCCGACCTCCGCCTCCTGGTGATGTCGGCGACGCTCGACGGGCAGGCGGTCTCCGCCCTCCTCGGCGACGCGCCCATCCTCACCAGCGAGGGCCGGGGCTTCCCGGTGGAGACCCGCTACCTCCCGCCGCGCCCCGAGCAGCGCCTCGAGGCCGGTGTGGCCGCCGCCGTGCGGCAGGCCCTCGCCGAGACCGAGGGCGACCTGCTGGTGTTCCTCCCCGGCCAGGGCGAGATCCATCGCACGGCGGAGCTGCTCGAGGACCTCGCGGAGCGGCGCGCGCCGCGGGTGGCGGTGCACCTGCTCCACGGCATGCTCGCCGGGGAGGCGCAGGACGCGGCGCTGCTGCCGGCGCCGGCGGGGACGCGGAAGGTGGTGCTTGCCACCTCCATCGCAGAGACGAGCCTCACCATCGGGGGCGTGCGCGTGGTGATCGATGCGGGCCTGGCGCGCGTACCCAGGTACGCGCCGCGCACGGGGATGACGCGGCTCACCACGGTGCGCGTCTCGCGCGCGGCGGCGGACCAGCGGCGCGGGCGCGCCGGCCGCACCGCCCCGGGCGTGTGTTACCGGCTGTGGGCTGCGGCGGAGGATCATCACCTGCTGCCGCGCGCCACGCCGGAGATTCTCGAGGCGGACCTGGCGCCGCTCGCCCTGGAGCTGGCGGCCTCGGGGAGCGGGGCGGAGCAGCTCGCGTGGCTCGATGCGCCGCCCGCCGCCGCGCTCGCCGAGGCGCGGAGTCTCCTGGTCCAGCTCGG
>JBGAOL010000402.1:0-3721 GCA_044221825.1 Gemmatimonadales bacterium | reverse complement strand
GTACACCAGCGCCAGGTAGGAGCCGTACGTCAGGTTGGCGTCCGACTGCCCCGACGCCTGCCCCCCGTGGAACTGCGCCACGATGTAGAGCACCAGCGCCCAGCGGATCCCGTAGAACGCAAAGCGTTCCCAGAACTCCGACATGAACAGCATCCACAGCGGACCCGGGTGCCCCAGGATCTCCTTGAACTTCGGGGGCGGGGCGGACTCAGCGACTGCGCTCATGCATGCTCTCCGTGAACGGTATCAATGCCTGCGCTTCTGCAGGATGTCCTCGAGGACCACCCGGTCGATGCGCCCGTCCATGCGGACGCGCACGTCGTAGTTCTCCCAGTACATGAAGTCGCGCAGCGCCTCCAGGAAGCGCCCCGTGACCCGGCCCTGCGGGGCCGCCAGCCACTTCTGCGGCTGGTTGGCGGGCTCGCTCAGCAGGATCGGCTCGAGCTGCCGCACGATCTGCGGCGTGATCGGCACCAGGTCGGCCGAGTCGCTGGCGAAGAAGTGCAGCCGGTGCAGCGCCAGCAGGCGGTCCAGCTCCGCGATCGGGTCCTTCGCGTCATAGACGCGGAGGTCGATGTAGCGGTCGTTGGCGCCGAGGTAGCCGCCGTTCTTCCGCACCACGAGCAGCGCGGCCGACTGCATGCCCCGCTTGTCCCCGCCGCCCGCCTGCCCCGCGTGCAGCGCCGCCATCAGCCGCTCCGCGAGCGATCCCTGGGTCCGCTCGAAGGTCTCCGCCATGTTCCGGACCGTGAGGTCCGAGACCATGATGTTGGCCTGCGCCGCGTAGTCCCGCCCGATGATCAGCACGCCCTTCCCGCCCGCCACCCGGCAGCGGTTGGCCGTCCGCTCCACCCGCACCGAGTCGGCGCGCCGGGGCGGCGTGGGGCCGCAGCCCACCCGGCCGCCCGCCCAGTCGAAGGTCCGCCGGCCCGTGAAGCTGACGGCGTTCCCCCGCGCGTCCACGATCCCCACCTGCCGGTCCTGGAGCATCGTGTCCCGCCCCGCGATGGCGCGGAACACCTGTTCCGGCGTCTTGCCGCGCGCCAGCGCGTCGAGCCCCCGCTCCCCGAACTCGGTGTTGGCCAGGCTCTGCGTGGCCACCGCGCCCACCCCGGCGCGCGCCCACGGCACGATGCCGCCCACGTTGGGGAACTTGCTCTGCACCGCGACGCCGAGGTCCCCGGTGACGGAGTCCCACGCCACGATGGAGTAGGTGTGCGCGAGCTTCTGGAAGTGGTCGGGCGGGGTGAGCGGCTGCTGCTGGGCACGGAGGGGAACGGCGAGGAGCGCAACGAGCGCGACGGGGAGTCCGCGTCGCGCGTAGCGTGTGCCGGGTCGAAGTCGACGGCCGAGGTTCATTCCCTGCCCAGTTTCTTCTTGAGGTGATCGAGCTGCGCCTGCACCGCCTGGTCCATCTGCTGCTGCGACAGCCGGCTCTTGAGGAGCTCGTCCTCGACGTCGGTCTCGGGGCGCACCCCGCCCGCCGCCTCGAGGTCCCGCCACGCCGCTTCCTGCTGCGGCGTCCGGCCGGGCTCCGTGCCCATGCGCGCGTTCTTGTACTCGGTGCTCAGCTGCTCCAGGTCCCGCTCCGCCAGCCGGAGTTCCTCCTGCTGCAGCGCCACCCGCTTCTCCAGCACCCCGATCCGCTCCCGGTGCCGCTCGGCGAAGCGCTCGGCCACCGCCACGGTCTCGGGATCGGGCACCTGGGCCGCGAGGCGGCCCCGGCGCTCGGCGTCGGCCAGCTGCTGGCGCTCGGCCTCGAGGGCGCGCTCGCTGGCCGCCAGGGCGTCGCGCATGGTGCCCACGGCCACCTTGGTCTCGAGCAGTGCCGCGTGCAGCTGGGCGGTGCGGGCGCGCGGGTCGCCCGCGGGGGTGGAGTCGGCGAGGAGCTTCTCGAGCCGGGCCTTGAGCCCATCGAACATCGGGAGGTGGCGTCCGGGTCGCAGGAGGTCGAATGGTACGGCAAGACGGCGGGGGGCGTCAAGGAAGGCGGCGCGTTAGCTTAGACGCATGCGCCCTGCCCGCCTCCTCCTCTGCCTCCTCCCGGCCGTCGCCCTGGGCTGTGGCGACCGCCCCCGGGAGGGCGCCTGCGGCCTCACGGCCATCGCGGGCGCCACCATGCTGCTCCAGGAATTCGGCGTCCCTGACCAGGTCCTGGGCGAACCGCCCGGCCGGCTCCCCCCCAAGCTCGCCGTGCGCGTGGCCGCCGGCCCCGCCTTCGAGGGCGTGGTGGGCCGCACCGCCGACAGCGGCTGGGTGGTGGGGGTGGAGGGCGCGTTGCCCGCCACCATCCGCCCCGGCTTCGGCGTCCTGATCCTGGACCCCCAGGGGACCGCCCGCGGCGTCATGCTCTTCGAGGCCGAGCCCATCAAGGGCGCCCCACCCATCGGCCGGGTGGCGGTGGACACCCTGATGCTCCCGCTCCTCGGCATCCAGCTCGATCCCACGCGCGTGGAAGACCCGCGCTGCCCGCTCTTCCCCGACAGCCTGGCCCAGTGACCGCGCCCCGCATCGGCATCACCGGCACCACCCGCCACTACCAGGGCGCCGACCGCGCCGGCGTCAACGCCGCCTACGTCCGGGCCCTGCTCCGGGCCGGTGGCGTGCCGCTCGTCCTTCCCGCGCTCATCGGCGGCCGTTACCACCCCGAGATCCTCGACGGTCTCGATGGCCTCATCCTGAGCGGCGGCGAGGACGTGGATCCCGCGCACTTCGGCCACCCGCGCCATCCCCGGCTCGGCGACGTGGACCCGCACCGCGACGCGCTGGAGCTGGGCCTCTTCCGCCTGGCCTGGGAGCGCCGGCTTCCCACGCTCGCCATCTGCCGCGGCATCCAGCTCGCCAACGTGGCCCTGGGCGGCACCCTCTGGCAGGACCTGCCGAGCGAGTCGCCGAGCGACGTGACCCACCAGGCCAAGTCCGATCGCGACGCCCGCACCCACGTGGTGGAGATCACCCCCGGCTCCCTGCTGGCCGAGGCGCTCGGCGGCACCCGCTTCGAGGTGAACAGCTTCCATCATCAGGCCATCAAGGATCTGGCCCCCGGCCTCGTGGCCACGGCCTGGGCCCCCGACGGCCACATCGAGGGTGCCGAGTCGGCCCCCGGGCAGCCGTGGCTCCTCGCCGTGCAGTGGCACCCCGAGGAATTCCACCACCACGATGCCGCCCCCGACCACGGCCTGTTCGGCGCCTTCGTGGCCGAGAGCCGCCGCGCCGCGGTCCCCCGCTAGCCGGTGCTGCGGCGCGCGGTCGTAGGGCCCGAGCACCGCTCGGGCCCGCTGGGACTTGAAGTGACTCAGTGCGTAAGCGTGATCCGCGCACTCATGTCGTTGAGTGCCTCGCGGATCGAGGGATAGTGCTGCGCCGCGCTGTGCAGGACGCCGTCGAGGTGATACCGGTCCGCCAGCGCATGGTCCGACGCCATGGCAAAGCCGCGCCGCCCCAGCGCATCGTAGTAGCTCCGGTCCGGCCCGCCGTGCCGGAGCCGCCGTGCCTCGATGTACTGCGGGAAGAGCCCCGTGAGCCACAGGGCGTAGTTGCCGAGGTGCACCATCACCCGGAAGCGGCGCTCGCCGGTGGTGGCGTCGAGGTCGGCGAGAATGTCGATCAGGTAGCGGTGCGAGTGGTCGTCGTGCCAGTCCACCCGGGTGGCGCGGTCCCGCTGCCCGAAGGCCAGCAGCACCGCTGAGAGGTAATCGGCCAGGTCCCGGTCATCGAGCTC
>JBGAOL010000401.1:0-3731 GCA_044221825.1 Gemmatimonadales bacterium | reverse complement strand
CCCGTCGTCATTTGTTCCCCAACCCCGCCCGGACACCCCCCGCCACCCCCCCCGGAACCACACCCCGAACGCCAGCCCCGGGGCTCGGGCGCCGGGAGCCGAGTGCCCCGTATCGTGCCAATGGGTGAGGCGCCCCCGCCTCAGCGTGGTCCCGCCGCCACAGAACAGTGAAGCTGCCGGAAGCTGTGACGCAGGACACCGGTTGCCTGACGGCTCAAGCACCTTGCCGAATCCCCGGGGAGGGGTACATTCGCCACCTTCATGCTTTCCATCCTGTCAGGTTCATTGCTGGCCACCCTCACCTTTGCCGTGATGGGGGGGATGCTGCTGGGCGTCGGCCTCGGGGTGCGCCGCCTCTACGGCCTCCGCACGCTGACCCCCGATGACGCGATGCTGGCGCCCTGGGTGGGCTACGCCGCGACGGTGCTGGTGCTGCTCTGCTGGAACTTCCTGTTCGCCGTGGACACCCGCGCGTTCGTGCTGATGGCCTCCCTGGCCGTGGCGGGACTCGCGGCCAACCGGCGGGCGCTCGGGGCGCTGCTGGCGGACCACGGCCCGCGGGCCCGCGGGCACCTCGGGGTGCTGGCCCTGGTGGCGCTCTGGCTCGGCAACCGCGCGCTCGGGCCCATGACCAACTGGGACTCCTCGCTCTACCACATGCAGGGCATGCGCTGGGCGGCGGAGCATCCTGCCATCCCGGGAATCGCCAACCTGTTCGGGCCGCTCGCGTTCAACAACGCCAGCCTGCTCTTCGGCGCGCTCTGGGACGTGGGGCCATGGGAAGGGCAGGCCTGGCACGTGGCCAACGCCGGCCTGGTCACGGTGTGGATCCTCACGGCGCTGCTGGCCGGCTTCCGGCTGGTGCGCCGAGACGGCACGCCCCGGCCGGCCGACCTGTTCACCTTCCTCACGCTCCCGCTCGGCGTGAGCATCGTGGCGAGCGACGCCTATACGAGCTACGTGCCTGACGTGGCGCTTCACCTCACCCGCGTGGCGCTCATCGCCACCTGGTTCCGCCTGCTCACCGCGCCCCGGCGCGAGGGCCGCGCCGAGGCGTACGACCTCGTGGCATTGGTGTTCGTCGCGGCCGTGGGCGTGGCCATCAAGATGAACGCGGCCATCTTCGCCACCATGGTGGTGGGGACGGCGGCCGCCCTCTGGCTGCGGCGGCCGGCCGATGCGCCGCGGGTGCAGTCGCAGGCAGTGGTCTGGGCGCTGGTCATCGGGATCGGCTACGGCGCGGCGTGGACGGGGCGCGGCGTGGTCCTGAGCGGCTACCCGGTGTTCCCGAGCCAGGTGCTCGCGGCCCCGGTGCCCTGGCGCGCACCAGCCGAGCACGCGCAGGCGGAGTTCGATTACGTGGTGCACTCCACCCGCCTGACCTCGGGCAACTACGACTACGTGGCGGGCCGGGTGCAGGGCTATGCGGCCTGGGTGCCGCACTGGGCGGAGAACGTGCTGCAGTCGCCGTTCGACGTGGTGGTGCCGCTGGCGCTGGCCCTTGCGGTGCTGCCGTTCCTGTTCCTCCCCGCGCCGGCCGGACCGCGGGACCGGGGCGCGTCCCGGGAGGCCTGGTGGATCTGCTGCCGGCGTGCGTGGCCGTGGTGGCATGGTTCGTGGTGGCCCCGGCGCCGCGCTACCTGACCGCCATCTTCTGGACCTTCCCGCTCCTGTACGCCGCCCAAGCCTACGCGCGCTACCAGGCCTGGGCCGAGCCGCGGTGGAATCGCCGCATCTTCGCGGCGGGGCTGGCGCTCGGGTTTGCCCCCGTGATCCTGGCGCCGCTCGATGAGTGGGCCGCTGACCCCGGTCGTGGCAACCCGCTCCGGGCCCTGGCCCATGCCCTGGTGGTGGTGCCGCCGCCGGGCGCGCTGATGGAGCCGGCGGGGCAGGGCGCCACCACCCACGAGTTCACCACCAGGAGCGGCATCGTGCTGCACGTGCCGGACAGCCGCTGCTGGGACCTGCCGCTCCCCTGCACGCCGAACCCGGCGCCCAACCTGCGCCTGCGCGACCCGAACAACCTCGAGCGCGGCTTCGTGGTGGCGGGCGAGTGGGCCATGCAGGACTGGCCCGAGCCCTGGAAGGCGCGCTACAAGCAGGCCTGGGACCAGGCGCAGGCGCTGGCGCACCCCTGATGTCCGCCCTGGCCGAGGCGCCCGCCGCCCCGCCGGCAGCCACGCTGCAGGGGGGCCGCCTGACGCACACGCCGGTGCTCGACGGCGTCCGCGGGGTGGCCATCCTGCTCGTGTTCATCGTCCACTTCCGCTACCAGTCGAACAGCAGCGCGCTGGACCGCTTCGTGAGCGAGGCCACGCGCGCCGGCTGGATGGGCGTGGACCTGTTCTTCGTGCTGAGCGGGTTCCTCATCACCAGCATCCTGCTCGACACCAAGGCGCGGCCGCGCTACTTCCGGAACTTCTATGCCCGGCGGCTGGTGCGGCTCTTTCCCGTGTACTACGCCTTCCTGGCCGTCTTCTTCCTGCTGCTGCCGCGGGTGCTCTCGCCGGTGCCGGCGGACCTGGCCGCGCTGGTGCCGCACCAGGGCTGGTACTGGCTCTACGGCGTGAACGTCCTGCAGGTGCTCTACCACGGGCAGCTGAGCTACTACAACACGCTGCACCTCTGGTCGCTCTCGGTGGAGGAGCAGTTCTACCTGGTCTGGCCGCTCCTGGTCCGCCTGACACGGCCGCGCGTGCTGCTCGGCGCCTGCGTGGCGCTCATGGCGGGGGCGCTGGGCTTCCGGCTGGTGGCGGTGGGATGGAACCCGTGGGCGCCCTACGCGCTCATGCCCGCGCGCATGGACGCGCTGGCGCTCGGGGGTGCGCTCGCGGTGCTGGCCCGGGACGAGGCCGGGAGCGCGTGGCTCCGCCGCTGGTGGCGGCCGGTGGGCGGGGTGGCCGCCGCCGGGGCGCTCGGCATCGCGGCGGTGCTGGGGGGCTACCACGAGGATGCGTGGGCGGTGCTGACGGTGGGGTACCTGCTCAACGCGCTGGCCTTCGGCGCGCTGGTCGCCGGGCTGCTGGCGGAGCCCGGGGCCGCCGCCTTCCGGCCGTTCCACTGGCGCTGGCTGCAATGGACGGGCAAGGTGAGCTACGGCGCCTACGTGTACCACCTCCCGCTCCTGCTGGTGGTGGCGCCGGTCAAGGACTGGTTCCGTGCCCGGCCACCGCTCCTGGGCAGCCAGCTGCCGATGATGGGACTCTGGTTCGTGCTGATGTCCGCCTTCACGCTGGCGCTGGCGGCGCTCAGCTACCGCTTCTTCGAGCTGCCCTTCCTCCGCCTCAAGGACCGCTTCGGCGGCGCGCGGTAGGGGCGCTCACTCCACCCGCTGGAACCGGCTGAGCGGCAGGCCGGTGGCCACCCCGAGCAGCACCCCGCCACTCCCCAGCACCACCAGGATCAGCGCCAGGCCCGGCACGCCCCGCGGCAGGACGTCGCGATAGCGCATGTCGGTCACCAGGCTCGTGGCGGCCGCGAGCGACCAGCCCACGACGCTCGCCGGCACCCACGCCAGCACCGACCGGTAGCGCCGGCCGAGGATCCACGCCTGCCCGGCACCCGTGAGGAGCCCGCCGATGGCCACGAGGACGGGCAGGAAGTAGGGCAGTGGATGGTCCATCTCCCGCGCCACGTCGGTGACGAGGAACGGGAGGGCGAGGCAGGCGGTGGTCACCACCACCCACGGGCCGGCGGCGCCCACCAGGGCGCGGCACCGCCACGCCTGCACC
>JBGAOL010000400.1:0-5031 GCA_044221825.1 Gemmatimonadales bacterium | reverse complement strand
AACTACCTCGATGCGGCGTACTCGCCCGACCGCTCGCGGCTGGCGTTCGTCTCCGACAAGTTCGGCAACTACGACGTCTTCGTGGCCGACGCCGACGGGCAGAACGCCGTCCGCGTCACCGCCGACCCGGCGGTGGATTTCCAGCCCGTGTGGTCGCCCGACGGCAAGTTCCTGGTCTTCACCTCGGCGCGCGGCGGCACCCGCCAGCTCCATGTGGTGGCCGCCGACGGCTCGGCGAGCCGCCAGCTCACCAGCTTCCCCGGCGGCGCCGAGGAGCCGGCCATCTCGCCCGACGGCGCCACCGTGGTGTTCACCGGCTACCCCGACGGCCGCGACGCCAAGGGCGACATCTTCGCCATCCCCTTTGCCGGCGGCTCGGTGCGCCCGGTGAGCGCCAGCCGCGACCGGCACGAGTCGCAGCCCGGCTACCTCCCGACGGGCGAGCTCACCTGGCTGCAGCGCCGCAGCAACCGCGACGACCCCGACCAGGTCCTCAAGCAGCCCGCGGCGGGCGGCCTCCCCGTCCCGCTGCTCACCTCGCCGCTCCCCATCGGGGAGTACGCCATTGCGCGGGACGGCAGCCGACTGGCCTGGGTCACCTCGGGGCGGCCCCCCGAGATTACCTTCCAGTGGCGCACGCTTGGCCCCGGAACCGAGGTGCGCGTGCGGTTGGCCCCCGGAGAACGGATCACGAGCCCGGCGTTTTGAACGCACTCACCCTGGTTGGCACCGGCGGGCTGGAGCACCTCGAGTTCCAGGAGCTCCCCCCGCCGGCCCTCGAGCGGCCCGACGACGTGCTGGTGCGCGTCGAGGCGGCCGCGCTCAATCATCTCGACTACTGGATGGTGAAGGGCCTCCCGGGCCTCCCCCGGCAGTTCCCCCACGTCATGGGCTCCGACGGCGCCGGCGTGGTGACCGCCGTGGGCCCCGCCGCGCAGGGCGTCCAGGTGGGCGACTGCGTGATGCTCAACCCCGGCATCGGCTGCAAGCAGTGCGAGTGGTGCCGCGCCGACGACCATCCCCTCTGTCCCGACTTCGCCATCCTCGGCGAGCACCGCCACGGGACGCTGGCCGAATTCGTGGTGGTGCCCGCGGCCAACGTGGCGCGGCTCCCGAGCGGCTGGAGCTTCGGCGAGGGCGCCGCGTTCTCGCTGGCCACCCTCACGGCGTGGCGCATGCTCACCAGCCGGGCCCACCTCCGCGCGGGCGAGACGGTGCTGATCTGGGGCATCGGCGGCGGGGTGGCGCAGGCGGCGCTCCAGATCGCGAAGCACCTCGGGGCGCGGACCATTGTGACCAGCGGCTCCCCCGACAAGCTGGAAGAGGCCAAGAACCTGGGCGCCGACCTGGCGCTCGACCACGCGTCGCAGGACGTGGCCAGGGAAGTGAAGGCCTTCACCGGCGGCCGCGGCGTCAACGTGGTGGTGGACTCGGTGGGCGAGGCCACCTGGGAGCGGTCGCTCCGCTGCCTCGGGAAGCGGGGGCGGCTGGTCACCTGCGGCGGGACCTCGGGACCGAAGGTCACCACCGACGTCCGCAAGCTCTTCTGGTACCAGTGGGACCTCATGGGCAGCACCATGGGCAGCGACGGGGAATACGCCGAGATTGCCCGGCTGGCGGGGGAGGGGAAGCTTCGGCCGGTACTCGACCGTACATTCCCCTTCCGCGACGCCGTGGCCGCCTTCCGCCGGATGGCGGCCGGCGCGCAACTGGGCAAGATCGTCATCGAGGTGGGGAATGGATGAGCTGCTCGATCGCCTGCTGATCGGCTGGGGCGAGTTGATGGACGTGCTGCCGGGGCTGCTGGCCGCCGGCGTCATCATGCTGGCGGGCTACGTGGTGGCCCGCACCCTCCAGCGCTGGACCGACAGGGCGCTCCAGCGGATGGAGTTCCGGCGCATCGCCGACGCGGGCGGCCTGACGGAAGCGGCGCACCGCGTTCGCATGGATCCCGTGCGCGCGCTCTCCAAGCTCGTCTTCTGGCTCACCATGCTGGTGGTGGTGCTGCTCGCCAGCTCCGCCCTGGGCCTCGAGAACGTGCGCGAGATGTTCGGCCGCATGATCGCCTTCGTGCCGACGCTCGTCTCGGCGGTGGTGATCATCATCCTCGGCATGATCGTGGGCGAGTTCGTGCGGGCGCTGGTGGTGGCGAGCGCGGGCGCCGTCGAGGGCGTCGTGACCGTGGCCAAGCTCACCAAGGGCGCCATGGTCACCATCGCGGTGTTCATGGCCCTGCAGCAGGTGGGCGTGAGCGACGACATCGTCACCGCCGCCTTCACCCTGGTGCTCGGCTCCATCGCGCTGGCCGCCGGCCTGGCGTTTGGCCTCGGCAACCGGGAGCTGGCGGGCGAGCTGACCCGCAAGTGGTACAACGAGGGCCGCCGCCGCAACCGCCGCGCCACCGACCCGCCCGAGCCCGAGCCCGCCGAGGACGACGCCGAGCGCGACGACACGCCGACGCCGTAACGCGTCGCCCGCCCGACGATCATCTCTTCCTCCACGATCCCCTCACCCCCACGTCCGTAGGGGCCGAATATATTCGGCCCCTACATACGTTAGGCGACGCCGTGCGTGCGTGGTGGGCTGGGTGGTGGCGTGAGATTCCCAGACGCAACGCGGGGCTCGTCGCGTGACGAGCCCCGTTTCTTGCGATGAGCCCGGCGCTATCTCACGACGTACCGCACTCGATCCCACTATCGTGCTGGGTCCCAGCATCCAGTCGGCGGAGCGCAGCTCCGCCGCTTACGCGGCTGAGTGCGGCGCTACCGACGTACCGCTACCTGCTGCGCATCTCCTCGCGTGGTGAGCACGTACACGCGCTCGTCGGCGCCAGCGCCGGCTGCAGGTCTCTTCTGGGAACTGACAGCACGTACTCGCCTTGCTGTCGCGGGCTCCACTACGTCGTGGGTAATGGGCACTGATCGGCGGCGGGAGCGCCGTGTTGCGATCTCCGCTGGTGTAGCTGTTGGTGGCGCCTGCTGGCGGCTGCTGTCCGCAAAGGGATAGCTGAGCTCGATGCCGGCCGGCGCCCTTACTGGCTGTCCGGCTGGCGGAGGCGGCTGAGGAACATGCACCTTCTCCGCCGTTCACCGGGCGCAGGAAAGCGCCAGGCTCGCCCACTTCGCCCGCGGGCGAGCGCTAGTCCACCCGGTTGTCGTTGGTGGCAGTGCCCGTGGCGGGAGGAGCCGTCGGGGAGGACGCTCGTTGAGGTCGCGGCCAAGGCGATGCAGGTTTACCTTCATCTCGCTCGCCGAACTGCCCCGGCCCACACCGGCAGCGGAGGCGCTACCGGCTGGCCACCGTGTCACCGGGCGATGACGCGGAGCACCAGGGAGTTGTCGAAATTCACCTCCGCCCCGGCTCACCTGCCCAGCACGCCTGCACGTCCTCCTGTAGCCGCTTGTGTTTAAAGGTCAGACCAGCGGTCGGTTAAGGTTGCTGATGCCGCGGTCC
This sequence comes from Gemmatimonadales bacterium, assembly GCA_044221825.1. Taxonomy (GTDB): domain Bacteria; phylum Gemmatimonadota; class Gemmatimonadetes; order Gemmatimonadales; family GWC2-71-9; genus JADJOM01. The sequence goes on along the minus strand of JBGAOL010000400.1, from coordinate 1,578 downwards.
GGCATGATGCCGACGTACGCGCCTGCCGTGGTCCAGATGCGGTACGGCCTGGGCGGCGAAGTCCACCAGGCCTGGGAAGCGGGGCCCGTGCTGAGCATCGTAGCCTGGGCAATTCTTGTGCTGCCCCGGCGCCGGGTCCTGGCTTGATGGCTCGCGTTGCCCCACCGGTCGCGCTGGTGGCGGTCGGCGAAGAGGAAGGTCCGGTCCTGGAGTCGCCAGCGCCACTGGTGTTGGGGCCGACTTCACCACGTTGCCACCGCGCAGCCCGCCCAGCACCGCCTCGGGCTGGTCCAGCACGGTGAGCGGGTGGCCTGGGCCTGCTGCACGCGCCGAGGAGCGCTACCGGGCGAGGCGGCGCACGACAGTCATCATCAGGATCTTCATGATTTGAATTGTCTCGCGCCCGAGTGCCGGGCGTCCAGAACCTGGCCGCTACGGGAACTTGGGATCTGCGACGTACCCTGATGCGTAGCCTGGCGCGCTGCTCGGCGCGAGATGGCCAAAGAACGTCTGCTGCTTACTTCGGGATGCTGAACCGCAGGAGCCGCACGCCCTCGGCGTACGTCTCCGCCACCAGCGCCTCTCCCTCCGCGAGGGCGATGACCCGCCCGATCCCCGGATGGCTGAACTCCTGCACGAAGCGCCCCTCGCGGTTCACCACCTGGTAGAACCGCGTCGTGTCGCCCACCGCGCGGTTCTTCACCAGCCACACCGAGCCGTCCGGCGCGGCGACGGCCTGCTCGAACGGCGGCTTGATGGCCGCGAACGGGATGGCCTCCACCGAGGGCCGGAGCCCCGGGTCAAAGCGATTGAGGAACAGCTCGCGGTCGTTGTCGGTGACCGGGAGGACGCGGTCGGGGAGCACGCGCCCCTCGGTGACCTGGCCGTCCGGCGCCACCCAGTCCACCCGGTTCCGGTCCGAGCGCGCCACCCACACGGTGCCGTCGCCGAAGGCGCCCCAGCGGTCCGTCCCCGAGAGCAGCCGGCGCTCGAGCCGACGGCGTCCCTCGCTCACCACCTCGGCCAGGTCATAGGGCGCGAGCTGCGCCACCGTGTCCATCGTCTGGGCCGAGAGGCGGAGGATGTTGGCGGAGTCGCGGTTGCCGCTGCCGTCCCGGCCAGGAAGCGGGCGGAGCTCGTAGTACCACTGGCCGGCGGCGTCGCGCGCGCGGGGGAGGGCGCCGCGGAGCTGGTCGTTGGCGGGCAGCGTGGCGAGGAGCTTGCCGTCCACCGACCAGGCGGTGGCGCGCCGGCGGGACCAGTCGTCCACCCAGAGCGTGTCGCCCGCCTTGAACAGTTGGAAGGGCTGGTCCAGCTCCCCCGCGCCGATGGCCACCGGCTTCTTCCCGAATTCCACCACCAGGACCTTCCGGTCCTCCGGCGCCAGCACCACCCACCGGCCGCCGCCGAGCGGCTCGGCGGCGGTGACGTCCACCAGCGGCTGCAGGAGCAGCGTGTCCGGCGTGGCCCGGAGCGCCGCACTGGGCGGCGGGGGCTCCTTGCCGCCGCAGGCGGCGAGGGCCAGGGTGGCGAGGAGGGCGGTGGAGGGGAGCGCGCGGTTCATATAAGGGCGGGGAA
>JBGAOL010000399.1:0-5279 GCA_044221825.1 Gemmatimonadales bacterium | reverse complement strand
GTTGCCGTTGGCCAGGCGCGAGGCCGCGCGCAGGGTGAAGGGGAGCGAGCCGAGGGGGCCAGCGTGGTCGCTGTCGGCCAGGGCCTGCTCCAGCCGGCGCGCGATGCCAGCCACCTCCGCCGTGTCGCCCCGGCGGGTGGCGAGCATGCCCTCGTAGAAGAGCTGCATCAGGGGCCGGTCTTCCGCGCGGGGCGAACCGAGGACGGGAATCGGTGGCGGCGGCGGGCTCGGGACCCACGCGGCCAGGCGCTCCCGCTCCCGTGCCACCTCCTCGGCCGACATGGGGATCCAGGGCAGGCCCGCGTAGTAGGCATCGAGCTGCTCGGCGAGCGCCGCGTCGAGGCGGGCCAGGGTGTCGATCTCGTCGCGCGCGGCGCGCCACTGGCCCCGGGCCAGCCGGAGCTCGGCCCGAAGGACGTGACCCAGGGCGCGCTCCGCCGCGGGGCGCGCGGGACTCCGGAGCAGGCCGGCCGCGGTGTCGGCCAGCGCGAAGTCCGCGGTGAGCGTGGCGATGCTGCGGCCCAGGACCCAGAGGTCACCGGCGGGAACCCGGGTGATGGCGGCCAGCGCCGCCGCGGTGTCGCCCAGGGCGAGGGCGCGGAGCACGGCGTAGATGCGGCCGCGCGGCTCGTCGGGGCCGTAGCCAGCCACGAGCGTGTCCATGGAGCCGACGAGGGTGGCGCGCTCCCCGTCCTGCAGCGCCAACTGCAGCAGGTGGCCCCGCACGTCGAGCGAGCCGCCGAGCAGGCCGTCGGCACGACGGAACGGCTCGGCACTCTCGCCCGGGGCGCGGCCGCGGTACGGGTTCCCGTGGAAGAGCACCTCGCCGAGGTTGTACCAGGCCTCGGCGTCGTCGGGGTAGGCGCGGGTGAGCTCGCGGTAGCGGCGCTCGGCCTCGTCGTTGGGGCCCCGGATGTAAGCGAGGTGGGCCTCAACGAGGGCGCGGTCGTGCGGTGTCAGGCGATCAGCCAGGGCCCGGGCGCGCTCGGCCGAGCCGACGTAGTGCGCCTCGTCGGCCAGCCAGCCGGCGGCCACGCTCAGGCGGTAGTGGGCCAGGGCAAAGAGACTGTCGGCGCCGGTGGCGTCGAGGAAGGCGTCGCGGGCGGCGGTGTAGTCGCCGGCGCGGTAGGCGCGCTCGCCGTCGAGGTAGCGGCGGAGGGCCACGGGGTTGGTGGTGCTGGTGGCAGCCAGGCGCTGGAGCCGGTCGGCGGGGGCGGACCAGCGGGTGGCCACGAGCTGGCGGGCCAGGTCGTCGATGGCGTCGGGGAGGGCGCGGGTGTCGGCGGCGCTGGCGGTGATGGCGGCACGGCGCGTACCGGCCGCGTCGTAGAGGGTGGCCGCCAGCTCGATGCGGCCACCGGTGGCGGTGAGGCGACCCAGCACGAAGTGGCCGGCGCCGAGCTCCCGCGCCACGATAGCGGCGCGGGCGGGATCGGCGAGGGTATCGGCGGTGAGGCCGTCGGCGCGGAGGCGGGCGAGCGCCACGGCGGGATCCACCGTCTCGAAGGCGCCGAGCGCATCGAGCTTGGTGGCGAGGAGGTCCACGAGCCCCTCGCGGAGGTAGGCGAGCGCGGTGTCGCCGCGGACCACGAAGGGAAGCACCGCCACGCGCTCGATGGCGGCGGTGGGGCGGCGGGCGCGCCAGGTGAGGAAGCCGATCGCGGCGACGAGCAACACGATGAGCCCGGCCACAAGGGCGAGCGGGGCGCGGGAGGCAGGTCGCACGGGGGTCGCCGCGGGAGCGACGGGTGGGACGGGCGCCGCCCCCCCCCCCCACGACAGCGGCGCGGGCGGGATCGGCGAGGGTATCGGCGGTGAGGCCGTCGGCGCGGAGGCGGGCGAGCGCCACGGCGGGATCCACCGTCTCGAAGGCGCCGAGCGCATCGAGCTTGGTGGCGAGGCCGCGAACTCCTCATAGGCGCGGAGCGCGCGCCGGCCCGGTCGCCGGCCCCGGCGCGGAGGGACACGAGGCGCTGGAGCGCCGCCTCGTCCAGCGGCTCGCGCTCGAGCAGGCGCGCCAGCCAGGCCATGGCAGCGCCCGTGTCGCCCGCGGCCTCGGCCCGGGCGGCGCCGTCCCGCGCCAGGGTCACGGCGCGCTCGCGGAGCCGGGTGCGGGTGGCGGCGAGCCAGTCCTCGAACTCCGGAGCGTCGTCGAGGTGGAAGCCGGGGAGGAGGTCGCCCTGGTAGAGGCGGTCGGCGTCGGTGAGGGCGCCGGCGTCGGCGGCCTGCTCGAACTGGTCGGCGTCGGCCAGCAGGCGGCCGAAGTCCACGCCCACCTCCTCGCTGCCGCGGGTCACCAGGATCCCCGGGCCCAGCGCCTTCCGGATGACGTGGAGCGCCTGGCTCAGGGCGGCGCGGGCGCGGGTGTCGTCGAGCTCGGGCCAGAAGAGGGTGACGAGCCGGTCGCCGGTGCAGGTGCCCCGGGGACGGCCACGGCCAGGTAGGCCAGCAGGCCGAGGCGCCGGGGCTGCGAGGAGTTCCTGGACGGGGAGGCCGTCCGGACCCTGGAGATCCACCTGTCCCAGGGTGCGGAAGCGGAGCATGGGACCGGCGTGAGGGGGGTGTGAGAGGGCGGCGGTGAGACGGCGGGGGAATGTTGGGGCCGGAAATCAGGCGGGGCAAGTCCCACCGAGCCAACCCCATACCCCTTGAGGCTTTATGCAGACCACGACGTCCTGCCGCGGCGCCCTCGGTGCGCTCACCTTCTTCCTCATTGCCCTCACCGCCTGCTCCGACACAGCAACGGCCCGGGCGGGGGCGGGGGCGGCGGCAACGGGACCGACCTGGTGGTGAGCAACGCCACCCCGGCGAGCGGCAACGCCACCCTCTCCGGCTACACCGTCACGGTGGACACCAACAGCGCGGTGGCAGTCGGGGCCGGCCATCTACGGTGGTGAGCGGGACGGCGGGGAACGTGGGGCACGAGATCGGCTTCTACATCCTCAAGTCGGATGAGTCGATCCCGAACCTCGAGCATTTCTGGGGAGCGGGAACACCGTGGACGGCTTCACCATCTGCGACGCCAACGGCGGCACCTTCAACATCTGCGACGGCGCACACGTGACCGCCGATATCGCCGGCAAGAGCGTGACGTTCACCGGCCTGGTCCTCGGCGCCGCGCAGGGCGATGGGGATGCTGTCCACGCTGACGGGGACGGTGGCGTACTGAGGGCTGGGGACGGCGTGTCTCAACGCAGACGCAGAGGACGCGGAGGGGCGCAGAGACGTGGCAGCACTAGGATCACGAAGGCACAGAGGCCGCGGAGGTCACGGGAAACCGCAGTTGATGTGGGTGCGAACTTGGGTTCGGCAACGGCCCTACGCCCACGCGGAGCCCCACCCAGGGAACACCCGAGCCCGGGTTGGCGGTGTGCCAAGCCGGGCTCGATCCCTCCGTGTCTTCGTGGTTCCTTCCGCTGCCGTTCCTCTGCCCCTCCGCGTTGAGGCACCCCAAGCACCGCGCGCGCACGGCCGGCGCTCACTCAGGCGTCCGGACGCGGGTGGCCTTCTCCAGGGCCACGGCGCAGTGGATCAGGGCCAGGTGGGTGAAGGCCTGCGGGAAGTTGCCGAGGAACTCGCCGGTGATCGGGTCGATCTCCTCGGAATACAGCCCCACGTGGTTGGCGTGGCGGAGCATGCGGCGGAAGATGCGCTCGGCGGCAGGGCGGTCGCCGATCTTGAGCAGCGCCTCGGCCAGCCAGAAGGTGCAGATGGAGAAGGCCCCTTCCTCGCCCTCGAGGCCGTCGGGGGTGCGGTAGCGGAAGACCAGCTCACCGTCCGGCGTGGTGAGGTGCTCCTGGATGGCGCGCACCGTGCCCACCAGGCGCGGGTCGGTCCAGGGCAGGAAGCCGCAGGTGCCCATGGTGAGCACCGCGGCATCGAGGTTGTCGGGGAAGTCGTAAGCCTGGATGAAGCAGTTCATGGCGGGGTTCCAGCCCCGGTCCAGGATCTCGGCATGGATGGCGTCGCGCTCGGCGGCCCAGCCGGCGAGGTCGCCATCGAGGGACAGCTCGCGGGCGATCTTCACGCCGCGGTCGAGCGCCGCCCAGCTCATGACCTTGCTGTACACGTAGTGGCGGGTCTCGCCCCGCACCTCCCAGATGCTCGAGTCGGGCAGCTGCCAGTGGCCGGCGATCCAGTCCACCAGCGGCCGGAGCGAGCGCCAGGTCCCCTCGCTCAGCAGGTGGTGGCGGCGCCAGCGGTCGGCGGCCAGCAGCACCTCGCCGTAGACGTCGATCTGCAGCTGGCCCGCGGCGCCGTTCCCCACGCGCACCGGCCGCGAGCCGCGATAGCCCGCCAGGTGATCGAGCTGCCGCTCCACCAGGTCCCGCCGCCCGTCCACGCCGTACATGATCTGCAGGTGTCCCGCGCTCTCGTAGCGGAGCACGCGCCGCAGGAAGCGCATGAACTCGCCGGCCTCGGCGGGGTGGCCCACGGCCTCGAGCGCATCGAGGGTGAAGACGGCGTCGCGCAGCCACACGAAGCGGTAGTCCCAGTTCCGCCCGCCGCCGATGGTCTCGGGCAGCGAGGTGGTGGGCGCGGCGATGATGGCGCCGCTCTCGGCGTGGGTCATGAGCTTGAGCGCCAGCGCCGAGCGGACGACGGGATCGCGGTGGATGCCGTCCATCCGCACCTCGGCCACCCAGTGGCGCCAGAAGGCGCAGGTGGCCTCGAGCTTCCGGTCGCTGTCGTAGCGGTCGACGGGGTGGACGTCGTCGTCGTCGAAGCGGAGCACCAGCCAGCGGCGCTCCCCCGCCTCGAGCGCAAACTCGGTGGTGGCGACGCCGGCACTGAGGGTCCAGTCGAAGGGCTTGGCGCTCGCCAGGGTCACCACCTGCTCCGCCCGGTCGCTGGCGAAGACGCCCACCTTGAGGACCTCGATGCGGGTGGTGCGGGAGGCGTAATCGAAGCGGGGCATGAACCGCATCGCCAGCTCCACGCGGCCCACCACGCCGGTGACCTGGCGGTGGATCTCGGGATGCCGGCCGTCGGGGCGGCCGTCGGTGGTCACCGGCATGAAGTCGGTGAGGGTGACCTCGCCGTCGTCGGTGCGGAAGGTGGTGACGAGGACGTTGGTGCCGGTGAGGTACTGCTGGGTGACGCGATAGGGCGCCACGGGGCAGATGGACCAGGTGCCGCCGCGCTCGGGATCGAGCAGCGCGGCGAAGACGCTCGGGCTGTCGAAGCGCGGCAGGCAGCACCAGTCGATGCCGCCGCGGGTGCTCACCAGCGCGGCGGTGCGCATGTCGCCGATCAGGCCGTAGTCGCTGATCGACGGC
>JBGAOL010000398.1:0-3877 GCA_044221825.1 Gemmatimonadales bacterium | reverse complement strand
CCGGTGCGGGAGGGGACCTTCGGCGGGGCCGCGCTCCAGCTCGACGGCGGCGTGTACCGCACCCGCTGGCGCCTTGGTGCGGACGTGCTCGGCAACTCGGACCGCGCCACGGGCCGGGTGTACGGCATGCTCTCGCGCCAGCTGCTGGGCTCTCGTACGGCCCCGGTACTGCAGCTCCGGGCCGGGGTAAGCACCGACGACCCGCTGCCGCAGCAGGCGTTCCGGATCGGCGGGAGCGGCAGTGTCCGGGGCTTCGACTACGGGACCCGCGGCGGCCAGGGCTTCTGGGCAGCGCAGCTCGACGTGCCGCTGCGGCGCGGGGTGGTCCGCCCGGTGCTGTTCGTGGATGCCGGGCAGGCGGGCGCCGTGCGCGGGCTCTTCGAGCGGAAGGTTCTCGCGGGGGGCGGCCTTGGCCTGACGCTGCTCGGGGACCTCCTGCGCGTGGACCTGAGCCACCCGATCAGCTCGGGCGGCGACGGGCTGCGGCTGGACATCACCACGCGGGCGCTCTTCTGAGCGTGAAGGGCCGGGGCCCCGGCCCCGGGCCGGCGACTTGTGTGGCAGGGCCGAAGGTGAACGCGGCCCTGAGTGGGGGTTCGCGGGCGCTTCACGGGGGCTTCAAGTGGCCGGGAGAAATTCACCCGACCTTTTCCCCCTTTCTGGAGTTCCCATGCGTCTCGCCCGTGTCGCCCTTGCCGTTGCCGCCCTCACCGTGGTCGCCGTGTCGGCGGGCCACGCGCAGGAGGCCGGGTGGGGCATCCGCACCCGCGCCCTCGCCATCCTGCCCAACGCCGACGCCACCAAGGGCATCGACGCCAAGGTGAAGTCCGACCTCACCTTCGAGGTGGACATCACCCGGTACTTCAGCCCGCTCCTTTCGGCCGAGCTGATCCTGGCCACGGCCGGGCACGAGGTGGAGCTGAACGGCACGAGCGCCGGCAGCGCCAACATCCTGCCGCCGACGCTGCTGCTGCAGGTGCACCCGGTGCGCACCGGGTCGTTCCGCCCGTACCTGGGCGCCGGCGTCAACGTGACGTACTTCTACGCCAAGAGCGGCGGGCTCGACGACCTGGACCTCGGGACCCTTCGGGCCAGGGCAGGTGGGGGCGGACATCCTCATCGGGTCGCGCGGCAGCTTCAGCCTCGACCCCGCCAAGTACGCGCTCATCAAGACCAAGGTGGAGAACAACGGCACGGAGGTCACCACCCTCACGATCAACCCGCTGGTGATCGGCGTGGGCTTCGGCTACAAGTTCTGAGCGCTGGAGGGAGCTGGTGGTCACGGCCGGGGGTAGCTGCCCCCGGCCGTTGGCGTTCCCATCTTCCGCCCTGCGCGGGGGGCGCCTAGGTTCCGCGCCATGCGTTCCTTCCGTCCCGTCCTGCCCCTCGCCGCCGCGCTCCTGGCGGGCGCGTGCACTCCCGCGGCCAGGCAGTCGGCCGGGCCCTCGGGGACGCTCACGGCCTCGTGGAGCGGGCCGGACACGCTTGCTGGCCAGCTCAGCGCGCCGGCCCGCGGTGGCTGGTGCTCGGCGACGGGGCGGCTCGACGTGATCGCCACGAAGGATGACCAGGCGGTGGGCCTCGCGATCTTCCCTGCCGAATCGCTGCAGCCGGGCGAGTACACGGTATTCGACCCCGGCATCGACACGGCGCGGCGACCCGCGGTGGCGGGCGCGGCGCGGTGGTACACCGACGCGGCCATCGTGGGCTACCAGAGCGATTCGGGGCAGTTCACCCTGTCGCGCGACGCCAAGGGCGGGCTCGGCGCAGAGTTCAGGTTCCGGCTGGTGGACCTGACGCGCGAAGACACGATCCGGCTCACCGGCTCCATGGCGGGCCTGGTGCCGGGCGGCTGCCCGGACGATTCGCTGCCCAACCCCGACCGGGCCGACTAGCTTTCCCGCCGATGAACTCGACCTACTACCGCAAGGGATTCGGCCTCAAGGCCGCCATCGAGGGGCAGCTCACCTCGGACTACTCGAGCGCCGTGGTGGATGCGCTCCGCGCCGGCGGGTACCGCCTGCAGGCGGGGGCGCTCGGCTTCCGGCTCGCCAAGGAGTTCGGGTTCTGCTACGGGGTGGACCGCGCGGTGGAGTACGCCTACGAGACGCGGCGGCAGTTCCCCGACAAGCGGCTCTTCCTGGTGGGCGAGATCATCCACAACCCGCACGTGAACGCCAAGCTCACCGCCATGGGGATCACGATCCTGCGGCCGGTGGACGGGCTCTTCGACTTCTCGGCGGTGCGCGCGGAGGACGTGGTGATCATGCCGGCGTTCGGCGTGACCATGGCGGACTTCAGCGCGCTCCGCGCCATCGGCTGCGTGCTGGTGGACACCACCTGCGGCTCGGTGCTCAACGTGTGGAAGCGGGTGGAGAGCTACGCCCGGGACGGCTTCACGGCCGTGATCCACGGGAAGCACTACCACGAGGAGACGCGCGCCACCGCGAGCCAGGTGACCAAGCACCCGGGCGGGAAGTACCTCGTGGTGTTCGACATGGCGGAGGCGCAGCTGCTGTGCGCCTTCATCGAGGGCCGGGGGGATGCCACGGAACTCGCCGCGCGCTTCAAGGCGGCCGCGTCCCCCGGCTTCGACTTCGCCACCGACCTGGTGCGGATCGGGATCGCCAACCAGACCACCATGCTGTCGGGCGAGTCGCTGGCCATCGCGGAGGAGCTCAAGCGGAGCATGGCGCGGCGCTACGGCGCCGACCAGGTGGACCAGCACTTCCGCAGCTTCGACACCATCTGCTCCGCCACCCAGGAGCGGCAGGACGCGGTGCACGAGCTGCTCAAGGACCCGCCCGACCTCATGGTGGTGGTGGGCGGCTACAACTCGAGCAACACCACCCACCTGGCGGCGCTCTGCCGCGAGCGCGGGGTGCGCACGTTCCACATCGAGGACGCCGAGGCGGTGGACGTGACCACGGGCGCGCTCCGGCACCAGCCGCGGGTGAAGGCGCCGGAAGAGGTGGTGACGGGGTGGCTCGAGGGGGTGCGGACCATCGGGATCACGGCCGGGGCGTCCACCCCGAACAACAAGATCGGCGAGACGGTGTTGCGCATCTGCGCCGTCGCCGGCGTGGAGCCGGCGCTCGGCTGAGGCGGGCGCGCCACGGCGTGGAGCGGAGGGCCGCGTTGCCGCGGCCCTTTTTGTTGCCCGGCGGCCCGGATTACGGGGACTTTTCGGGACGCGCGGCTCCTAGCGCGGGACTTGCTCGGGTGCTACGTTAGCGCCCCTCAAATCCCGGCCTTTCCGGAGTCCCGCATGCCGTCCGCCCGCAGCAGGAACGACAGTCATCACGTGGTCCACGCCGCGCTCCAGGCGATGCCGGAGGTGGTGGTGAAGCGGATGTTCGGGGCGGAGGCGTTCTTCACGCACGGGCGGATGTTCGCGTTCCTCTTCGACCAGGCCATCGTGCTGAAGCTGCCGGACAGCGAGCGGCAGGACGTGCTGGACACGCGGATGGCGCGGCCGTTCCTGACGCACGAGCGGGCGCCGTTCGGGCGCTGGGTGGAGGCGCCGATCGCGGGGAGCGAGGCGGCCTCGCGCGCCATCCGGCTCGCGGCCTCGGCGCACGCGCTGGCGCAGCGGCCCGACCACGAGGGGCCGCGCAAGCGGCGGCACCTGCCCAAGCGGCGGCCGCGGGTGGCGGTGGACTAGGGGTCGGCTGATTCCGGCGTGACCCAGCGCAGCGGCGCAGCGGGCGCGGTCGGCCGCCGAGGAACTGCAACTGCAGAACCACAGAGGCACAGAGGGCACAGAGGTCACGGAGGGATCGAGCCCGGATCGGCGCGTTGCCGAACCGGGCTCTGTTGTTGCTTGTATGGGGTTCCGCGAGAGCAGGGGAGCGTTGCGGGACCCACACCCACACCC
>JBGAOL010000008.1:0-30704 GCA_044221825.1 Gemmatimonadales bacterium | reverse complement strand
CTCGGCGCGCTGCGAGGCGAGCGCGCTGTCCTCGTAGGCCTTCTCGATCCGCCCGATGCGGGCGCGATACTGCCGCAGCGCCTCGGCCCCCTGCGACCAGCTGGCCTTGGCCTGCGCCACGCCGTCGGCGGTGCCGAGCCGGGCGGGGGCCAGCACCGCGCGGAAGCCGGCGCTGCCGAGGCGGGCCGCGAGGTCCTGCTGCGCGGTCCGCTCCGCCGCGGCGATGTTGCGGGCGAGCGCGCTCGGCGCGACGGCGCTGGGTGCGGCGGACGTGGAGCCGCCGGGCGCCGCGCCGAGATCCAGGGCCGGGGCATTGAGCGTCATCGGGGCCAGGACCGGCTTGGCCACGGCAATGATCTCCTCATCCTTGGCGCTGTCCTTCGGGGCCGCGGCTGCGGCCGTGGGCTGCGCGGCCGGGGCGGGCTGCACCGGGGCCGGGGTGGAAGCCTGACTCGGCGCGGGCCTGGGCGCGGGCACCGAGGGGGTGCTGGAGCCGAAGGATGGTGCGTTGGCATCGGGCACCACGCGCGTGGGGGCGGGCGCCGTGGGCTCGGCCCCAGCGCCCGGGGGCAGCGTGGCGCCAAGCGAGGCGACATCGGTGGCCGGCGCCGCGGAGGCGGCCCACGGCTTCCAGACGAGCAAGGCGCCGGTGGCCAGCACCGCCACCACCCCGGCGGCGATGAGCAGCCAGGCGCGATCCGCGGGTCGGCGCCACGGGAGGACGGGAGCCGGGACGGGCTCGTGCGGGGCGGTGGAGAGGTCCACGGCCGCACTCCTTAAACTCCACGTGCGGTACCACCTCGGGGCGCCCGGGCGGCGGGCAGCAAACTTTGGCTCCGGCTTCGGCAACAAGCTCGGTGCTCGGGGCCGGCTCCACCCGTGCGGCAGGCTCCACCTTCAGGCGACCACCACCGGCTTCACCAGTTCGGGCGGCGGCGCCGCCAGCTACCAGCGTTGCCCTTGGCCTCCACGACTGGCGCGGGCCGGGGTTCCGCAGGGCCGGGCGCCACGGGGATCGGCGCCGGTTCAGGCTTTTTCTCCACCACCGGCCGCGCAGGCTCCACCAGCTTGGGCGCAGCGCCGGCAGGGCTGGGGCCCCAGCCGCCGCTTCGGGCGGTTCGGCCGCAGGGATGCGGCCTACCACCGTGGCGGGGCGGGCCGGCGTCTCCGGCGCGGCCTTAGCCGCGGAGCGCTCCACCGGGGCGCTCGGCGGCTCGGGGCCGGGCCGGTGCCAGCGGGATCACGTCCACCGGCGGCTGGGCCGGGGTCAGGTTGAGCGGCTTGACCGGCGTCACCACGTTCGGCGACGCGGCGGTGCCCTCGGGCGCCGGCTGGTCGAAGAGGAGGTCGAGGTCGTCCTTGATGATGCGGACGCCCTTGGAGGTGCGCACCGGCGACTCGAGGCCGGTGTCCATCACCAGGAACTGGTCGGCCGCCTCCATCTTGAGCGGGGGCGGGGACGCGGGCTTGGGCTCCGGCGGCACGCTGGGCCTGGATGATGGTGGCCTTCTGCGGCGCGCCCGGCGCCTTCACGCCCGGGACGTCCACGAACACGAGGTCGTTGCTCTTCTTGGGCGGTGCCACGGGCGCCGGAGGCGCACTCGCGTGCGGCGCCTCCGACTGCAGTTGCGGACGGAGGGTGGTGTGCTGGGGGCGCGGCTGCGGCTGCGCCGCGCCGCCCGCGGGACGACGGGGACCGGCGTTGCCGGGGGGGCGGCCACGGCAGCCGGGGCGGAGCTGGCCGAGCTCGGGGCGCTGCAGGCCAGCCGGTAGTGCGGATGGCTCTTGATGTCGAGCCAGCGATTGGCCCGGACGTGGAAAATCTCGGCGTCCGGCGTGACTTCGCCTCGGCGCACGGCCGCCGCGAACTCCTCCAGGGAGCCGTATTCTGCCTCGAGTCCGTCCGTGGATCGAATCCGATACATGGTGTCCGCCTCCAACCCGTAGGTCACCGCCGCTGAATCCTCTAGCTCACCGCCTAGAAGAGCAACACTTGGGCCTGTGTGCTAAGTGTATTCTTGGTAAATGCTTAGGTCAGTGACCGATGACCACTGTGGCAAGAATGCTTGCGGCATTCTTCATGGGGGCCGGAGTTCTGCCACCGGGCCCCTCGCCCAAGTCGTGTTCTCCCTTCATTTTCGGCCATGGCCCTCTATCTCCCCAATCCGCACCGCCAGCCGACGTACCGTGAGGCCGGGCCGGCGGCGGACGCCCTCCGGGTCCACCGCCGCCTGCCCGGCTACGCCCCGACTCCCCTCCGATCCCTCCCTCGCCTCGCCGCCCGGTTTGGCCTGGGCAGCCTGCACCTCAAGGACGAGTCCAACCGGCTCGGACTCCCAGCCTACAAGGTGCTGGGGGCCGCCTGGGCGACGGTCCGGGTGCTCGAGGCCCGCTGGCCGGCGGTGCAGGGGTGGGCCGACCTCGACGACCTGCGCCGGCGCCTGACGGGGCAGCGGCTCCGCCTGGTCACGGCCACGGACGGGAACCACGGCCGTGGGGTGGCGCGGGTGGCTCGCCTGCTGGGGTTCGCGGCGGAGGTCTATGTGCCGGTTGGGACGGCCGCCGCCCGCATCGCCGGGATCGAGAGCGAGGGGGCGCGCGTGGTGGTGGTGGACGGCACCTACGACGCCACGGTGGCCGCCGCCGCCGGGGCGACGGGCGACGACGTGCTCCTGATCCAGGACCACGGCTGGCCCGGGTACGAGGAGATCCCGGCCCTCGTGGCCGAGGGGTACGAGACCATCTTCGCCGAGGTGGCCGAGGCGCGGGCGCGCGACGGGATCCCGGCGCCGGACGTGGTGCTGGTGCAGGTGGGCGTGGGGACGCTGGCGAGCGCCGTGGTGGCCCACTTCCGGCGGGCGCCGTACGCCGCGACGCTCCGCCTGGTGGGCGTGGAGCCGACGGGGGCGGCGTGCGCGCTCCGCTCCATCGAGGCCGGGCAGCCGGTGCTGCTCGAGGTGGGCGCGGACGCGTCCATCATGGCCGGCCTCAACTGCGGCGCGCCGTCGTCCGCGGCCTGGCCGGCGCTGCGGGACGGCATGGACGCCTTCGTGGCGGTGGACGACGAGCAGGCGCGCGTGGCCATGCGGCTCCTCGCGGCCGAGGACATCACCGAGCGAAGTCCGGGACGGCGGGCCTCGCCGGCTTGCTCGGGTGTGTGAGGGCGGGAGCGCCACGCGGGCTTCGCGCTGACCTCGGCCTCGACGGCGCGCACGTGCTGCTGCTCTCCACCGAGGGCCACGGATCCGGGCGGCTGGGAGCGCGTCGTGGGGCGGGCGCTGAGCCACGCGACGCCCGCCGGCGCCCGCCCCCGCGAAACCGGTGGCGGCACCGACCTCACGGAGGAACCGAGCGCCCAGACTGGCGCACGATGTCGCCCGCGGGCTCGAGGCGCGTGATGGTGGCGACGCTCTTGCCCACGCTCGCCGAAGTCAGTCGTCGCCGCCGGTGGTGGACTCGCGAACGATGTCGCGCCGCGGCGAGCGAGGCGCGTAGATGGTCCGCATCAGGTGCTGCCCGCCTGCCAGGAGTCGTCCCGCGCGCCACCGGACTCGCGCAGTAGGCCGCGCTCGATGTACAGGGTGCGGAGCGGAGCGCGTAGATGGTGACGCATCGGTGAGCACACGGGTCCGCCGGTGGCGAGAGGCCTGCTTGTAGGACTCGCTGGCGCGGCACTCGGGCCAGGCGATGAAGCAGGTGCGCTCGATGTAGGCGTAGCACGGCCAGGATCGCCGCGACGCGCGCCGCGTCCCCGATGCCGTCCACCGCCACCGGCACGCCGAGCCCGCCTGTAGAGTCGCTGGCGCGGCACTCGGGCGTGGCGATGACGGGTCCAGGCGCTGGCCGATCCGGAGGATCACCGCGAAGCCCGCCACGTCTCCGCCCGCGGCCGCCGGCGCCGAGCCCGCTCTCGGCCAGCAGCTCCTCGGCGACCAGTGCCCCTGCCCGGCCCCCTCACCGCGATGAGCCCCTTCTCTCGGCCCAGCGCCGCTCCGGTCACGTCGTGGTACACCACCGCCCCACGCCCCGCACCCGGTCCACCACCCAGCGCGGGTTGCCGAGCGGGTGACGAAGAAGCGCACCTCCTCCAGCGCCACGTCGATCCAGCGCGCCATCCGTTCGTGGTAGGCCTTGGAGGATTGCTCGATGGGGGCGTTCAGGCCGATGGGCTTCGACGTCAGCCGGCGGATGAGGCGGAGCCCCTCGCGGAACTCGTGCCCGTGCACATAGGTGACGAAGATGGGCTGCACGATGCCGAGGCCGCCCGCCTCCGACACCGCCGCCACCAGCTCGAGGGTTGCTGCAGGATACATGGCGCCGCAGAGGAGCAGCACCGAGATGCCGCGTGGCGAGGTAGGCGGGGTCTCGATCATCCGAGCCGCTCGAGGCGCCAGTGCGCCGTGAGCACCGCCACCACCTCGTTGGCCTCGTCGCGGATCTCGGCCGT
The DNA here is from genome assembly GCA_044221825.1 of Gemmatimonadales bacterium. Lineage (GTDB taxonomy): Bacteria > Gemmatimonadota > Gemmatimonadetes > Gemmatimonadales > GWC2-71-9 > JADJOM01. The sequence continues at coordinate 26,257 of JBGAOL010000008.1, read as the reverse complement.
CACCCCGCGGATCTCGGCTCGGTGACGGGGTAGTCGGCGGCCGTGAGCCGGCCGCGCGCCTTCTTCCGGTACTCGATGCTGAGCGTGGTCACGATGCCGCGCACGTCGCCGGGCAGTCCCACGAGCATGGCGAGGCCGCTTGTCACCTCGCCCAGGTTGGCGAGGGCCACGGCGTGGACGGAGCGAAGATGTGCGGACCCGTCGCTCGCGCAGGGTGACCACGGCGTGCCCCGGCTCGAGCACCTCCACCCGCGCGCCGAGCGCGCCGGTGTAGGGCACCATGAGTCCGAGGAGGCGGGTGAAGAGCCAGCGCCCGCCGGGAAGCGGTGCCGGACGGGACCAGAGCTGGCGGAGGCGGGCGCCCGGGGCGTCGGCGCGGGGAGGCATGATGGAATATGCCGGGGCCGGACTCCGGGCAGCAACGAAGTTTGGAGTCCCCTATCAGTTGGTAGGGGTAAGGAGGCCCCGACTCGGGGGCTTTAGTCTCTGGAGTCCCCGCCTGAAACCGGGCGGCGTGCGGTGCCGTCGCCGGCGAGCCACTACGGCGTATATTACGCCTGTAGTTGGTTGCAATCTCCTTCCCCGACCACCGGAGCACCCGTGTCGGAAGACGTCCACCAGCTGACCGAACTCCAGATCGCGCTGCTCCGGGTCCTGTGGGACCGGGGCCAGGCCACGGTGGCGGAGATCTGCGAGGTGCTGCGCCCGGAGCGTGGGCTGGCGCTCACCACGGTGGCCACCCTGATGTCGCGGCTCGAGAAGCGGGGGATCGTCACCCACGACGTGCGGGCGCGGCAGTACGTGTACCGGGCGCTGGTCAGCGAGCCCGAGGTGCAGCGCTCCATGGTGCAGGAGCTGACGGCGCAGCTGTTCGACGGCGACGTCACCGCGCTGGTCTCGCACCTCCTCACCGGCCGCGAGATCAGCCCGGGCGACGTGGATCGCCTCAAGTCCCTCCTCGATGCGCATGCCCGGAAGACCACGCGAGGCTCCCATGACCACTAGCTGGGTGCCGGCCCTCGGGGGCTGGCTGCTGACGTACCTGCTTCACAGCACGCTGCTCCTCGGGGGCGCGTGGCTGGTGACCCGGCGCGGCGCGCTCGCCGCCGCACGGCGGGAGGTGCTCTGGAAGGTGGCGCTGGTGGGCGGGCTGGTGTCGGCCACGGCTCAGGCGGCGGTGATGGGTGGGTCGCTCGGGTGGTCGCTGCCGCTCCCGGCACCCGCGAGCTCGACCGTCAGCTCCACAAGCGCGGCCCAGGCCGAGCCTGAGGCGTGGACCGGGCTGCTCGGCGAGCGTGCAGGTGCCGCCAGCCAGGCCGACATGAGTCCCGCCGCGGCGCCGCCGGTGGACGCGGCGCCACGGGCCCTCGTATCACCGGCCCAGGTTCCGGAGCCAACGCCGAGTGCCCCCATGACTGCGCCGGGCCGCCTGGACGGCAGTGGAGCTGGTGACGGCGGCTGCGCTGGCCTGGCTCGTGGGCGGTGGGCTGCTGGTTCTCCTCTATGCCATCCAGCGGGCGCGGGCGCTCCACCGGATCGGGCCGCGCCGCGCCGTCGAGGACGAGGCGTTGCTGCTGCTGCTGGCCCGCCTCCGGGAGCGGGGCCGGGTCGCTCGCGCCATCCGGCTTACCGCGGCGCCAGGCCTCGGCAGTCCCATTGCGCTAGGCGCGGATGAGATCGTGCTGCCGGAGGCGGCGCTGCTGAGCTGGACCCGGAACAGCAGGAGGGCGCTGGCGCACGAACTGGCGCACCTGGTGCGGCGTGACCCGGCGTGGCTGACGTTCGCCTGCGCTGGAGCGGCTCTTCTTCCTGCAGCCGCTCAACCTGGCCCGCCGCGAGCTGCAGGAGGCGGCGGAGTACCTCTGCGACGACTGGGCGGTGACGCGCACCGGCTCCGGCTTCTCGCTGGCGCGCCGCCTCGTGAAGGTCGCCGAATGGGTCGACACCCGGCCCGCCACCGTGCCGCTCGCCGGGATGGCGGCGCGGCCATCCCAACTCGTCTCGCGCGTCCACCGCCTGCTGGAGGGTCGTCCCATGCCTGCGTCTCCCCGTTCCTTCTTGGTTCCTGACCGGCGCCGGCGCTGGTGGGCGTCACCGCCGTGGCGGCGCCCGGCATCACGACCGCCACCCCGTCGCCCCGACCGGAGACGGCTGCCGGCGACGCGATCACGACGGTGCCCCGCTCAGTGAGGCGGGAGAGCGACGCCATGCTCGCCGAGATCACGGCGCAGGCGGATACCGACGACACCACGGCGCGTCGCTCGCTCGTGTCCCTCGAGCGGGAGGCCCGGAGCATGGCGGCCCGCGAGCGGCGGCTGGCCCGGTCACTGGCGCGGAGCTACGGCGGGCCGGCCCCTCGCCCCAGTACGCGCCGCGGGCCTGATGGCGCCGCCGGCCCCGATGCCGGCAATGGCCCCGCGCGCCATGGCGCTCGCCGATGCGCATGCCCAGCTCGCCGAGGTGCGGGCGATGAGCCGGCTCCGTGCGCCGACGGCCATGACGTTCGGCGGCGAGCGGCAGCGGGACACCTCCGGGATCGCGGTGCCCGCGCTCATGACCGCGCTCAAGGACCCGGATGTGCAGGTGCGCCGGGCGGCCGCGCAGGCGCTTGCCAACCATGAGGACCCGCGCGCGCGGTGCCCGCGCTGATCGAGGCGCTCAAGGACAGCGACGCCGAGGTGCGGGCCACGTCGGCGATGGCGCTGGGGCAATTCGAGGACAAACGTGCGGGCGCCCCGCTGGTGGCGCTGCTCAAGGATGGCAACGTGGAGGTGCGGCGCGCCGCGCTCTACGCGCTGCAGAGCACCGAGGCCGAGGTGCCGGTGGACGCCATCGTGGCGGCGCTGGGCGATGCGGACGACGAGATCCGTCAGGCCGCGCTGGGGCTGGCGCTGAGTCGGCTGCACCGGGATGGCGAGGAGGATCTTCACCGGCGGACCCGCGCTTCGTGGCGCTCTTCACCCGGTTGCTGGCCGACCGCGATGCCGACGTGCGAGCGCAGGCCGTAATGGCGCTCGCCGAGGCGGCCTCAAGAGGCGCCGGCGGCGCTGCTGGAGGCCTCGAAGGACCGCTCCTCGGACGTCCGCCAGGCGGTGGCCCAGGCGCTCGGTGAGATCGGCGACGCGAAGGGCGTGCCCACCCTCAAGACGTTGCTGGCCGACGCCGATGCCGACGTGCGCGAGCAGGCCGTGTCGTCCCTCGGTGAGATCCGTGACCGGAGCGCCCTCGAGGCGCTGGTGGGCGCGCTCCGCTCGAGCGACCCGGTGGTGCGGCGCGCGGCGGCCGAGATGCTCGGCTCGCGGGACGGCGAATGAGCGCGCGGGTGCTCGTGGCCGGCCTCACCCTGCTCCTCGGGGCGGCGCCGGTCCCGGCGACGGTGCGCGACGTGCCGGCACCGGCCGGCCCGGACTCGGCCTCCGTGGCACACCTTCTTGTGGGGCTCCGCGGCAGTGACCCTCTGGTGTGTGCCATGGCCACGGACCTGCTCGGCAGCGGGATGCACTGGAGCAACGGCGGGGAGGACATCGCAACGCTGCGGGATGCGGTGGTGGCGCAGCCGGCGGTGCGGGAGCGGTTCCGTTCCCCAATCAGTGACGAGCGTGCGGTGCGCCTGCTGGTGCCGGAACTCGGCGGGCCGAATGCCTGCCTCCGCCGCACCGCCGCGGCGCTCCTCGGCGAGAGCAGCGTCCCGGCGGCGCGCACGGCGCTGCGTGAGGCGCTCCGGAGCGGCGAGCCCCGCACCCGCGAGGCCGCGACCTATGGCCTCGGCGTGGCCGCGGATTCCGCCGACGCGTCCCGCGTGCGCAGCCTCCTCGGGGACGCCGATGCCGGGGTGGCGCGGCTCGCCGCGTGGGCCGTCGGCTCCATGGAAGACCATGCGTCCGCCCAGGCCCTGGTGGGGTTGCTCAAGCATCGCGACGCGGGGGTCCGCCGGGCGGCGGTGTGGGCGCTGGGACGTCTCTAGGGGAAACAGGCCAACCAATCCGGGGGCTTCCGCGTACGGCATGGGGTGCGGTTATACTAGGGACGTTGCTTGATCCGTCACCCTTTCCGGAGCCTCCATGCTGGCCCTGCTCGCCCTGCTCTCGACCGCGCCGGCCGTCCCGGCGGTTGCGGCCCCGACCGACACCACCCCGACCACCTGGGCGATCGACAAGACCCACTCGGAGCTGACGTTCCGGGTCCGCCACCTGGTGAGCCGGGTGCGCGGCACCTTCACCGACTGGGACGGCACGCTGACGGCCGAGCCCAACCAGTGGAACGGCGGCTCGGCGGTGGTGAACGTCCGCACCGCGAGCATCCAGACCAACAACGATCGCCGTGACGGCCACCTCCGCTCGGGGGACTTCTTCGACGTGGAGAAGTTCCCGGCGATGACGTTCAAGAGCACCAAGGTGGAGGTGCAGGGCAACGCGGTGACGCTCACCGGGGAGCTCACCATCAAGGACGTGACCAAGACGGTGGTGCTCAAGGGCGACTTCCTGGGCATGACGCCGGGCCAGGGCGGGCGCGACCGCATCGGCTTCGAGGTGAGCACCACCGTGAACCGCCTGGACTACGGGCTCACCTGGAACCGGGCCGCCGAGGGTGGCGGGGTGGTGCTGGGCGACGAGGTGACCATCGACGTGGTCATCGCCGCGGTGAAGGTGGTGCCGGGGGCGCCGAGCGGGCCGCGCTGAGGCGGGCGGCAGCGGAGTGCGGGGCCGGGATTCCCTCGGGGATCCCGGCCCCTTTCGCTTGCGCCCCTCGCCCGGGTCCCCGGCGCGCGCTACCATTCTGCCCCATGACCTCCCTTTCCATCCCGCCGTTCGTGAGCACCGCCGAGCTGGCCGCGCGGCTCGGTGATCCGGGTGTCGTGGTGCTCGATGCCTCGTGGTACATGCCGCAGAGCGGGCGCGATGCGCGCGCGGAGTTCGAGGCGGCGCACCTCCCGGGTGCGCGGTTCTTCGACCTGGACGAGGTGAGCGACGCATCGTCCCCGCTGCCGCACACGCTGCCCACGCCCGCTGCCTTCGAGGCGGCGATGCGCGCCCTCGGCGTGGGCCGCGGCAGCCTGGTGGTGGTGTACGACGGGTCGGGGACCAACATGAGTGCGCCGCGGGCGTGGTGGATGTTCCGGTACTTCGGCCATGCGGCGGTGAGCGTGCTCGACGGCGGCAGCCGGGCGTGGCAGCGCGAGGGTCGTCCCATGGAGCGCGGCCCGCGCACCGTCCCGCCTGGTGACTTCACTGCGGGCCCGTCACTCGAGGCGGTGCGGACGGCGGAGCAGCTGGGGGCGGCGCTCGCCGCGGGGAGCGCGGAGGTGGTGGATGCGCGCTCGGCCGGGCGCTATCGGGGAACCGACCCGGAGCCGCGGGCGGGCCTGGCGAGCGGGCACATGCCGGGGGCGTTCAACCTGCCGTACGCCGAGCTGGTGGATGCCAACGGGCTGGCGCTCCCGCCGGAGGCGGTGCGGGAGCGGCTGGCGCGGGCGGGGCTGACGCTGCGGGCGCCGGTGATCGCGAGCTGCGGGTCGGGGGTGACGGCGTGCGTGCTGCTGCACGCGCTGGCGCGGGTGGGGCACGATGCGCGCGCGCTGTACGATGGCTCGTGGACCGAGTGGGCGAGCCGGCAGCTGCCCATCGCCACGGGCGAGGCGCCGCGATGACCGCGCCGTGGCTGGCCCGGAAGGACTGGGCGGAACGCCGGGTGCGCGACGAGCGCTACAAGCTGGCCGGGTGCATGGTCCGCGGCGGGCTGCTCCTCTTCGTGGGGAGCTGCGGCTTCGCGTGGGTGTTCCTCAAGGACGGAGGGGCCGACAACCTCCCGGTGCTGCTCTTTCCCACCTTCGTGGCGCTGCTCGTCGGCGCGGCGCTCTACGGGCGGCGGCACCAGGAGAAGTTCGGCACGCCGATCCTCGAGCTCGAGTCGGTGCCGGTGGTGCCGGGCGGCATGCTCGCGGGCTACGTCCGGAGCACGGCGGACCTCGCGCCGCCGGAGGGGTTCGTCATCCGGCTGCGCTGCCTGCACAAGCGGGAGACCGGCTCGGGCAAGAACAAGCGCACCGACACCACGACACTCTGGGAGCAGGAGATGACGCTGCCGGCCGCGACGGAGCGGCCGGACGGCCTCGCGCTGCCGGTGGCGTTTGCGCTGCCGCCCGATGCGCGGGAGACCGACGAGCGCAACTCGGCCAACAAGGTGGTCTGGGAACTCTCGGTCAAGGCGAAGCTGCCGGGGGTGGATTTCTCGGCGGAGTTCGACATCCCGGTCTTCGAGCCCGGGGGCCGGCGCGACGGGTAGTCGCCGCCGGCGGCACGTCTGCAACGCCAAAACCGCACCGTGGGCACGCGCCCGCGGTGCGGTTCTGGCTTCCCGGCCCTCTGGACTACTGGGCCGCGGCTGGAACGGGGGCCCGGTAGATGCTGGGTCCCGTGCTGAGGCGATACCCGAGGGCGATGAAGCAGAGCCCCAGGAACTCGGTGACGTAGAGGACCTCGACGTGCCCGAAGCGCGTGAAGGTGCCGCCGATCCCCGGCAGGATGGCGCCGAGGGCGATGGCGACGTTGGCGTACATGCGCTGGCGGGTGTCGAGCCGCCGGGCGTAGCGGATGGCGGAGAGGAGCGCGCCGCCGATCAGGAAGATGACGGCGTAGAGGTTGATGAACGGGCTGATGAGCCGCACCCAGCGCCAGGCGAGCACCTTGCCGGAGAGGCGATAGGGCTCCACCAGCTCGTACTGGATGGGCGAGAGCAGTACGCACACCGCGCCGGCCAGGATGGCCGTGACGAGCGCCACGGAGAGCAGGTCGGCGGTGCGCTTCTTGAGCAGGAGGTAGACGGTGCCCTGCGCCAGCGGGGCGCCGCCCAGCAGGGCGCCGGTGATGTACCAGGCGCGGAACAGCGGCTCGTGCCAGCCGAGCAGCGTGGTGGAGGCCTCGGTGATGGTCCCGGCGCCGTAGGTCAGCATGCCGATCCCCCACCAGAGGAGGTGGGACCCCCCTCGCGCCCGGTAGCGGCCGAAGAGCACCGCAGCGAACCCCAGCGCGAGGAAGGTAGAGAGGATGGGGATGAAGTGGACTGCGCTTCGCATGTAACCTCGGTGGGAACGCGCTCATAGTACGGGGGATGGAGCTGGCGCGGTATTCGTAGGACCCCGTGCCTCCGCACTCCGTAGATGTACGTAGGCCCCATTCCCCCGTACTTCACCGGAATTGTTTCCCGCGGGAGGCATTCGCATACTTGCGCGCGCCTGAACAAATCTTTCCTCAACGCGGGCCTTGCTATGCGTACTGCCATTCGTCCGACCGGTGCCGTGGGCACCGCCCTCCTCCTTCCTCTCGTGCTCCTCGCTGCGTGCGAGAGCGATTCCTCGGGTCCCAACACCGGGCCGGCCACCGGCACGCTGCAGGTGAACGCGAGTTCCAACTCGGGCTACACCTACGTCCGCTTCGAGGGGGACAGCCTGGTGGTGGTGGCCAATCCCGGCGCCACGGAGTGGGACCTGGCGCTGCGGCGCTACACGGTGAAGCTGAACGGCGGCGTGGGCGGGCCGAAGGGCGTCCTCGGCTACAACCTGGCCAACAACGCCACGGCGGACACGGCGACGATCCTCGGCTTCACCCCGTCCAACACGCTGGCGGCCTTCGAGGCGATCGGCGCGGCCGACGTGCCGGCCGACAACCAGTTCGCGGGCGAGGACCTCGGGCCGGACTTCGCCTCGTGGTTCCGCTTCGATCCCACCACCAACGGCCTCATCGCCAATCCGCAGGCGTCGTGGAAGGTGCAGCGGCCCAACAGCGGCGGGTATGCGCTGGTCCGCGTGATCCGGATGGTGGCGACGCAGGCCACGCTCGACTCGGTGGAATTCGAGTGGCGGCTGGAGAGCGCGGGTGTCCTCGGCGCGGCGCAGACCAAGGTGGTGGGCACCGGCGGCGGGACCATCGGGCTCGACTTCGGCACCGGGAACCAGGTGGCGGCCACCGGCTGCGGCTGGGACGTGAGCGCCGACGTGAACTTCATCGTGACGGTGAACAGCGGCTGCCAGGCGGGGAGCTTCCCGCTCGACGTGACGCAGACCTTCGCCGGCACCACGGCGGCGAGCGACGCGCCGGAGTACGGGCCGTTCCTGGCGCGGATCTCGGGGCCGATCCCGAGCTCGTTCAGTGATCCCGAGGCGCCGTTCCTGTACGACCTGGCGGCCGACCAGCGCCTCTCGCCCACGTTCAACACCTACCTGATCAAGGTGGGGACGGACACGTGGAAGCTGCAGCTCATCGACTACTACAGCCCCACGGGCCAGAGCGGCTACCCGACGCTCCGGTTCCAGCGGATCCAGTGAGACCCGTCCTTCTCGCCCTGCTCGCCCTCGGGGGCAGCCTGCCGGCGGCCGCCCAGGCGCCGGCGCCGGCCCCCGTGCTGGTGGTGCAGGTGCGGGATTCCGCCGACGGGCGCGCGCTCGGGTATGCCCGGGCGCGGCTCGTGGTGGCGCGCCGGTCGGCCGCGGCCGACGAGGCGGGGCGCGTGGAGCTGGCGGCCCCGGAAGTCCCCGACACGCTGGTGGTGGCCGCGCTCGGGTACGCGGCCTGGCGACGGCCGGTGGCGGCAGGCCAGGGCGGCACGCTGGAGGCGCGCCTGGTGGCGGAGGCCACGCTCCTCCCCGACATGGTGGTGACCACGATGGGGCGCCGGGAGGCGCGGGGCGCGGAGCTGACGGTGGCCACCACCACGGTGGACCGCCGCGAGATCGAGGCGCAGGCCGCGCCCGCGGTGGACCAGGTGGTGGCGGAGCTGCCGGGGGTGCAGCAGGTGGGCGGCGTGCCGGCCGGCAACCAGCTCTACATCCGGGGGCTCGGCGCCTCGCGGGTGCTGCTGCTGGTGGACGGCGAGCCGGTGGGCGGGCCGCTGCTCGAGAACCGCGACCTCTCGCGCACCTCGACGCTGGCGGTGGAGCGGATCGAGGTGACGAAGGGGCCGGGGTCGGTGGCGCATGGCTCGGATGCCATCGGCGGGGTGATCAACGTGGTGACCGCGGCCCCGGAAGGTCCGCTGACCCTGATGGGGGAGGCCCGGGCCGGCAGCAACGGGCGCCGGGAGGGCAACCTCTCGCTCTCGAGCGGCGGGCGGGTGGCCACGCGCCTCGCCGCAGGCTGGCGGCAGAGCGACCGGGTGGGCGGCCGGAACGAGGGCGGCTCGGCGTTCGAGCGGGTGTGGGATGGCCGGGGCACGGTGCGCACCACCGTCGGCGCCACGGCGCTCCGGGCGGACGCGAGCTACGAACGCACCCGCCAGCGCTGGCCCACGGCGGGTGGCTTCAACGCCTTCGTGGACACCTGGGGCGCCACCGCGCTGGGCGAGGCCACGGTGGGCGCGCTCGGCGGCACGCTCCGGGCGCGGACCTCGGGCAGCTACTTCGAGTACCGCTATCGTGAGGCGCGCGGGTCGAGCCCCATCGCCGGTGACCTCCGTCCCCGGCAGACGGAGCGCGCGCTCCGCGGCCTGGTGGCATGGACGCGCCCGGCGGGCGCGCACCTGATCGATGCCGGCGCTGAAGTCATGGTCCGGAGTGTCGATGCGCCGCAGCGGATCGACGCCGGCAGCGCCGACGACCGCGGGCTCGACGTCTTTGCCCAGGACGGCTGGCAGCTCGGCCGGCTGTTCCTCAATGGCGGCGGGCGGGTGAGCTGGAACTCCCGCTGGGGCACCGTGGCCACGCCCAGCGTGGGCGCGGCCGTGAACGTGACGTCCACGCTCCGCCTCCGCGGCGCCGTGGCGCGCGGCTACCGGGCGCCGAGCTTCAAGGAGCTGGGCTGGAACTTCTCCAACCCGCAGGGCGGCTACGTGGTGGTGGGCAACGCCGACCTCCGGCCGGAGCACTCGTGGAGCTACTCGAGCGGCCTCAACTGGGCGCCGGGCAGCGGCTGGCGCCTCTCCGCCGAGGCGTACCGGAACGACATCCGGCAGATGATCGACTTCCGCACCACGGGCACCGACTCGAGCGGCCTGCTGGTGTTCACGCCCGACAACATCCGGCGGGCGCGGACGCAGGGCCTCGAGTTCGAGGTGCAGAAGACGCTCGCGGGCTGGGCGCTGGGCGCGGGATACGACTACCTGCACGCGCGGAACCTGGAGACGGGCAACGCGCTGGACCGCCGCGCGGCGCACAACGCGCGGGTGCGCGCCACCTGGTTCCCCGCCTTCGTGACCGACGGCACCGTGGACCTGACGGCGCGCTACACCGGCCGGGCGCGCATCGCGCCGACCACGCTGGCGGGGCAGGAGCAGTTCCAGGGCTACCAGGAGGCGTTCCTGTCGGTGGACGTGCAGGTGGCCGGGCGGCTGCTGCCGGGGCTCCGGGCCCAGGTGGGCGTGGACAACCTGTTCGACCAGCGGCCGGACAACTGGACGGCGCAGGTGGAGCGGCGGTTCTACCTGGGGATGCGCGCGGAGGTGGTGCCGTAGCCCGGCTGTCATGAAGCTGGCGGGAAGACGACGGGGCAACCGGCAAGGTTGCCCCGTCGTCTTGCCGCGGGGCGGGGCGCTACTGGCCTTCGGGCTTCACGAGGCCGGCGTCGAGCGCGAAGCGCACCAGGCCGGCCACGGTGCGGATGCCGAGCTTCCGGGTCAGGCCTTCGCGGTAGGTCTCGATGGTGCGTGGGGAGATGCCGAGGCGGGCCGCCATGGCGCGGCTGGTCTCGCCGCCGGCGATGCCGATCAGCACCTCCCGCTCGCGCGGGGTGAGGCGGGCCAGGCGCTGGCCGGGGTCGGTGGTGTCGTCGGCCTCGCCGCGGACGGCGTTGGTGAGGTGGCGGGCCACCGGGGGCGAGAAGTACGACTCGCCCCGCGCCACGGCGCGGAGGCCCTCGCGCAGCTCGGCGGGGGAGGTGTCCTTGCGCAGGTAGCCCTGGGCGCCGGCGCGCACGGCGCCGAGGACGTACTCGGGGTGGTCCTGCACGGAGAGGATCAGGACCTTCACCTGGGGCAGCAGCTCGCGGAGCCGGGTGGTGACCTCGAGGCCGCCCATGCCGGGCATGGAGAGGTCCATCACCACGAGGTCGGGCTTGATCTCGGCGGCGAGGCGGAGGGCGGTCTCGCCGTCGCCGGCCTCGGCGATGATCTCGACGCCGGGCGTGGCGGCGAGCACGTGGCGCAGTCCCTCGCGGACCAGGCTGTGGTCATCGACCAGCATCACGCGGGTCAGCGGCTCGGTCATGTGGTCACCACCTTGGGGCCCAGGGGCAGGCAGAGGGAGAGGCGGGTGCCGCCGCCGGGGCGGCCCTGGATGTCCACGGTCCCGCCGAGGGCGGCGAAGCGCTCGCGCATGCCGCCGATGCCCATGTGCTCCTCCACCGGGCCCTCGGCGTCGAGGCCGCGGCCGTCGTCCTCGATGACGATGCAGAGGCGGCCGTCCGCCAGCTCCACGGTGACCTCGGCCCGGTCGGCGTCGGCGTGGCGGGCCACGTTGGAGAGGCCCTCCTGCACGGCGCGGAACACGGCGACGTCGGCCGACTCGTTGAGCGGCGGGAGGCTGGCCGGCGCCGTGAAGCCGGCGGCGATGCCGGTGCGCGCCTCGAAGTCGGTGGCCAAGGCGCGGAGCGCGGGGAGGAGCCCCAGGTCGTCGAGGAGCGCGGGGCGGAGGGCGGCGGTGACGCTGCGGATGCTGGCCATGCCCTCGTCCACGAGCTCGAGCACGCGGCCGAGGCGCGCCGCCTGCGGGGCGTCGACCTCCTCGCGCACCAGGCCGAGCTGGATCTTCACGGCGGAGAAGACCTGCGCGGTCTCGTCGTGCAGCTCGAGGGAGAGGCGGCGGCGTTCCTCTTCCTGGTGCTGCAGCATGCGGACCGAGAGCCGCTCCAGGTCCTCGGTGCGGCGCTGCAGGCGCTGGTTCAGGTCGGCGTTCTCGAGCGCGGCGCCCACCTGCTGGCCCAGGGCGCGCAGGAAGGGGAGGTCGAGGGCGGCGAAGGGGTCGCGCGCGTCGCCCACGATGAGCATGACGCCGGCCACCTCGGATTGGCGCATCACGGGGAGCGCCGCCAGGTAGGCAAAAGTGCCGGCGCTGCCCGAGGCGGGGAGCCCGGTGCGGATGACCTCGTCGATGCGGGCCTGCGCCGCGGGGCCCGGCCGCGCGGCCTCCCATGCGGCGCAGGCGCCGAGGCCACGGGTCACCTGGCCGCGCGTCCGGTCGTAGAGGGCGCTGCCCCGGACGCCGGGCAGCGCGAGGGCGCGGGCCAGCAGGGCGCCGCTCACGTCGAGGCCGGCCTCGCCGCGCTGCAGGTCACCCGAGAGCGCGGAGAGGGCTCCGACGCCGCCCTGCAGGTCCTCGATGACGAGGATGAGGATGCCGCCGGCCACGAGCAGGATGAAGATGATGTCGAGGTAGTAGCCCCACGGGTTCCAGACCCCGCGCGCCCGCAGGATGGGGTAGTCGAGGTGATGAAGCCCCCACAGCAGGAAGGCAAAGCCGAGCAGCATGGCGCCCGAGCTGCCCGTCTTCCAGTTGAAGCGGAAGAACACCACCGCCGTCCACAGCGTGGCCAGGCTCAGGAACACCACCGCGGGGATGGCGGCATAGAGGAAGCGATCGGCGGTGCCGATGTGGTAGATGGCGTACCAGCTCCACACCGGCGGGAAGAGCACCAGCGCCAGGTAGGGCCAGCGGAACTGGATCCCGCGCGAGAAGACCAGCGCGCTCCACAGCAGCGCCACCGCCGCCCACCCCGTGGCCACCTGGTGGGCGTAGAGCCAGAAGGGCTCCAGCGTGGGGACGTACAGCATGATGGCGCTGAGCCGCGCCAGGTAGAGCGCCCAGCCCACGGCCCACCAGAAGAAGTGGGCCTTCCGGAACCGGATATAAAGGAGGCCGCAAACGCTGGCGACGCCGAGGGTCACCACGGCGAGCAGCAGGGCGGCGTGCAGCTCCGAGAACAGGAGGTTCACGCGGCCCTCAGGGCACCGCGGGGGCCGGCGCCAGCCGGCTCCAGAGGAAGGTGTAGGCCAGGGCGGACATGAAGGCGGCCTGGCGGTTGTCGGCCGCGCCGGCGTGGCCGCCCTCGATGTTCTCGTAGTACAGCACGTCGTGCCCCTGCTCCAGCATGCGGGCCACCATCTTCCGCGCGTGGCCGGGGTGCACGCGGTCGTCGCGGGTGGAGGTGGTGAAGAGGATGGGCGGGTAGCGCACGTCCGGCTTCACGTTGTGGTAGGGGGAGAAGGTGCGGATGAAGGCCCACTCCGCCGGGTTGTCGGGGTCGCCGTACTCGCCCATCCAGGAGGCGCCGGCCAGGAGCTGGTGGTAGCGCCGCATGTCGAGCAGCGGCACCTGGCAGACGATGGCGCCGAAGAGGTCGGGCCGGAGCGTCAGCATGTTGCCCATGAGCAGCCCGCCGTTGCTGCCGCCCATGATGCCGAGGTGCCTGGACGTGGTGACGCCCCGGTGCACCAGGTCCTCGGCCACGGCGATGAAGTCCTCGTAGGCCTTGTGCCGGTTGGCCTTGAGCGCGGCCTGGTGCCAGCGCGGCCCGAACTCGCCGCCGCCGCGGATGTTGGCCAGCACGTAGGTGCCGCCGCGCTCGAGCCAGCCGAAGCCCACCCCGCCGGAGTAGCCCGGCAGCATCGGGACCTCGAAGCCGCCGTAGCCGTAGAGGAGCGTCGGCGTGGTGGCGTCGGGGGTCGCGCCCTCGCGCGCCACCTGGAAGTAGGGGACGCGGGTGCCGTCGGCCGAGGTGGCCTCGTGCTGGGTGATGGCGAGGCCGTCGGCCTTGAAGAAGGCGGGGAGCTGCTTGAGGCGGACGGGGCGCGCCTGGCCGAGCGTGCCGTGGTAGAGGCTCGTGGGCGTGAGGAAGTCGGTGATGGTCAGGAAGTACGCATCCGACTCGTCGGCGTCCACGGCGCTGGCGCTGATGGTGCCGAAGTCGGGCAGGCCGGGCACCGCGCGGCGGGTCCAGCGGCCGTCGTGGAAGCGGAACTGGTACAGCCGGTTCCGCACGTTGTCGAGCTCGTTGACGAGGACGTAGTGCTGCGTGGGCGCGAAGCCCGCGAGCGAGCTGCGCTCCGTGGGCGTGAAGAGCGCGGTGAAGCGCCGGTCGCCGGCCAGGAAGGCATCGAGCCGGATGGCGAGGAGGGCGCCGGCGGCGTGGGTGGCGTCGCCGGTGGCCCAGTCGCTGCGAAGCTCGAGGTAGAGCCAGCCGCGGTGGATGACGGCGTTGGCGTCGTCCGGCTTGTCGAGCTTGAGGAGCTCGGCGCCGGTGCGCAGGTAGAGCTCGTTGGTGAAGAAGGTGGGGCTCCGGGAGATGTAGTCCTGCTCGTAGCCCTTGGCGAGGTCACGGTAGCCGTAGGTGTAGACGTCGTCCGCGCGGCCTTCGTAGATGGTGGTGGCGGCCTCGAGCGGGGTGCCGCGGCGCCATTCCTTGACGATGCGCGGGTACCCCGAGGTGGTGAGGCTGCCGGGCCCGAAGTCGGTGCCGACGAACACCGTCTCCTCGTCCCGCCAGGTGACCACCGACTTGGCCTCCGGCACCGTGAAGCCGCCGGGGACGAACTGCTTCGCCGCGAGGTCGAACTCGCGCACCACGGTGGCGTCGGCCCCGCCGCGGGAGAGGGAGAGGAGGCAGCGGCGATACGCCGGCGCCAGGCAGCTGGCGCCCGACCAGACCCAGTTCTCCCCCTCCTCGGCGGCGAGGCGGTCGAGGTCCAGCACCACCTCCCAGGCGGGGGTGAGCTTGCGGTATTCCACCAGCGTGGTGCGCCGCCAGAGGCCGCGCGGGTGCTGGGCGTCGCGCCAGAAGTTGTAGTAGTGGCGGCCGAGGCGCTCCACGTAGGGGATGCGCGCGTCGCTGTCGAGCATGGCGAGGAGCCGCGCGTCGAGGTCCTGGAACGCGCCGCTGCCGGTGAGGGCGGCGGTGCTCCGCGCGTTCTGGGCGCGGACCCAGGCCAGGGCGCTGTCGCCGGTGACCTCCTCGAGCCAGAGGTGCGGGTCGGGGGCGTCCTGCGCCGCGACCGCGGCAGTGGAGCTGGCGAGGAGGGTCATGAGGAGCAGGAGTGGGCGGGGCATCGGGTGGGAGAACGGGAGCGGCGCGCGCTCACCGGCGGGCGCGCATCAGCGGGCCCGCTCGCTGCGAATCTGGCGCCAGCCCTGGGGGCCCTCGGTGAGCGACGCATTGATGTTGCCGCGGCGCTTGCGCTCCACCCGGCCGCCCTTGTGCAGGAGCAGCACCTCCTCGTAGACGAGGGCGTAGAGCATCTCGGGCCGGCGGGTCACCCGCCTGACCAGGTAGGTGGCCTGGATGGACTCGATGTCCCGGTCGTCGAACATGTTGCGCCAGCCGATGGCCTCGGTCTCCTCCATGTTGGGGAGGAGGCGGCGTACCTCGCCGAGCTGGCGCGACTCGATGGCACGCTCCAGCTCGAGGTAGAACGCGAGCACGGTGGCGCTGTCGGAGACCACGGGCGGCGTCAGCGGGGTGGTGGGCCGGCCGGGGCCGGTGGTATCCGCCACCACCGGTCGCGTGGTATCGGGGGCCGGGCGCGGGGGGCGCGCGGGGCCGCTGGGAACCGGGGCCGGGCGCTCCGCAGCGATGAAGATGGTGGTGGCGCCGGTGATGCGCAGCGCGGCCTCGGTCTTCCGGCCCTGGGCCACCAGGCTCTCGGCCTGCTGCATGAGCGAGTCGCCGGAGGCCAGGGCGGCGGGCGTGGCGCCGCTCGCCACGGCGCGCTGGCGCGCGAAGTCGGCGCGGGCGCGGGAGACGAGGAGCAGGCTGTCCGCCGACGGGTCCACGGTCACGGGGGTCGTGCTGTCCACCACCGGCTCGGGGGGCGGTGGCGGCGGCGTCCGCGTCAGCAGCGCGGCCGCCACGCTGCCGCCGATGACCACCACGGCCACGCCGCCGTAGAGGCCCAGCCTCTTCCGCCGCTGGCGCGCCAGCGTCTTGGGGCCCGGGGAGACCGGCGCGAAGGGCGTGGGGCTGGCCGGCGTCCGCCGCACTTCGGTGACGGGCCGGCTCGGCCGCGGCGCGGCGAGCAGGCCGATGTGGCTCCGCACGTGCTCGTCCGGGGCGTTGGCGTTCTCGCCGCTCGAGCGGCCGCCGCCCACGGCGATGGCCGCCTCCCGCATGGTGCCGAAGCGGTCGCCGGGCGCCTTCTCCAGCATGCGCATGATGGCGGCGCGGAGGTCGGCGGGGCAGTCGGGCCGCAGCTGCTCGCTGGGCCGGGGCAGCGTGTGCACCTGCGCGTACATCATGCCGAGGCTCGACTCGGCGCTGAACGGCAGCTGCCCCGTCACCATCTCGTAGCCCACGATGCCGAGGCTGTACTGGTCCGCGGCGGGCCCCACCGCCTCCCCCGAGCAGGCCTCGGGCGAGAGGTAGCTCGGCGTGCCGACGGTGGTGCCGCTCCGCGTCAGCGCGTCGCCCTCGGCGGCCTTCGAGATGCCGAAGTCGGTGATGACCGCGAAGCCCTCCTCGTCGATCATGATGTTGCCCGGCTTCACGTCGCGGTGGATGACGCCCTGGCGGTGGGCGTAATCGAGCGCCTGTCCCACGTCGGACAGGATGGAGCGGACCATCGGGAAGGGGAGGGGGCCCACGTCGCGCAGGATGGCGTCGAGGGAGCGGCCGTTGATGTACTTCATGACGAAGTACAGCAGGTGCTCCGACTCGCGCACGGCGTAGATGGGGATGATGTGCGCGTGGTTGAGCGACGCCGAGGTGCGGGCCTCGCGCTTGAAGCGCTCGATCATCTCCGCCCCGTGCACGAACTGGGGCGACATGACCTTGATGGCCACCTTGCGGTCCAGCGCGATCTCGTGCGCCAGGTACACCGTGGCCATGCCGCCCTGGCCCACCTCGCGCAGGATCTCGTACTCGCCGAGCGTGGCCTGGCGGAGGAGCTGCAGCAGGGTGGGGAGCGGGGCGGTCTGCTCGCCGGAGACACTCATCCCGCAGACCTGGCAGAAACGCGCGCCGGGGTCGAGGGGGGTCTTGCAGCGGGAGCAGGCAGCGGTCACGGTCATCAGCGAAAGGACGCCAAGCAAAGGAAAAACCGGGGCCGGCGGGGGGGCCGGTCCCGCGGCCGGGTGGAGATTCCGGCGGCGCGCGCTACCATTCTACCACTAAACGGGCACCCCTGCTATCGCCGCCCCGGGCCACGGTTTGGGCCGTGGCGGCCGCCGCCTCCCCGGGCCCCCCGTCCCGGATTCCCAACCCCGCCCCCGGGTCTCACGCCCATGACCAACTCCCGTCGCGATTTCATCCATGCCGGCGCCACGCTCGCCCTCGGCGCCGCCTTCGCCCAGCCCGCCTCGGCGCTCTCCCGCCGTTCCCCCCAGCCCGTCCCGGGCGACCCGCTCCCCTTCCGGGCCCCGCCGATGGAGCGGGTGCGGATCGGGTTCGTGGGCGTGGGCGGGCAGGGCACCACGCACGTCGAGAACCTGCTGAGCCTCGAGGGGGTGGACCTCAAGGCCATCTGCGACATCGACGAGAGCCACGCGCGCGCCGCCAGCGAGAAGATCGTGGCGGCGGGCCAGCCGGCGCCCACCCTCTACACCCGGGGCCCGCGCGACTTCGAGCGGCTGCGCGGAGGAGGACCTGGACCTGGTGTTCACCGCCACGCCGTGGGAGTGGCACGTGCCGGTGCTGCTCGGCCATGCGGCACGGCAAGCACGCCGCCACCGAGGTCCCGGCGGCGATGACCCTGGACCACTGCTGGGAACTGGTGGAGACGGCGGAGCGGGAGCAGAAGCACTGCGTGATGATGGAGAACTGCAACTACGACCGCTTCGAGCTCATGATGCTGGTGATGGCCCGCCAGGGCGCGCTCGGGCGAGCTGCTGCACGGCGAGGCGGCGTACCTGCACGACCTCCGCAGCGTGAAGTTCTCGAAGGATGGCGAGGGCCTGTGGCGCCGCGCCTGGTCCATGACGCACAACGGGAACCTGTACCCCACGCATGGCCTCGGCCCGGTGGCCAACGCCATGGACATCAACCGCGGCGACCGCTTCACCACGGTGGTGTCGATGAGCTCGCCCTCGCGGGGGCTGCAGGAGTGGCAGGCCACGCTCCCCGCCGACGACCCGCGCCGAGCGGAGCGCTACGTGCTCGGCGACCAGAACGTCGCGCTCATCCAGACGGCGAAGGGGCGCACCATCTACCTGGCGCACAACACCAACAGCCCGCGGCCCTACAGCCGGCTGGCGACGCTGCAGGGGACCAAGGGCATCGTGTCGGGGTGGCCGCACCGGGTGCACCTCGAGGGGGCGGCCCGGGGCACAGCTGAGCCGGCGGAGAAGTACTACGCCGAGTTCGACCATCCGCTCTGGCGCAGCGAGCGCATCCAGCAGATGGACCGCGGCCACGGCGGGATGGACTTCCTGGAGGACTACCGGCTGATCGAGTGCCTGCGGAAGGGCGAGCCGACCGACATGAACGTGCACGACGCGGCGGCGCTGTCGGCGATGGTGGAGCTGACGATCCGTTCCGTGCGGCAGGGCGGGAAGCCGCAGCAGGTGCCGGACTTCACGCGCGGGCGCTGGGCCAAGTTCCCGCAGTGGCCCATCGTGTCGGCGTAGGAGGTTCCCGCCGGGGACTCGCCCGGGCGGGGCCGCCGCCCGGCCGGGGTCAGGGCGACGGCGACCGCGGGCCCACCAGCGTCGGACGGCGTCGATCCCGGCGAGGCGCAGGAGGCCCTGGGGCTTGTTGAGCTCGTCGAGGCGGGCGTGGGTGGCCGCCTGCCAGCCGTCGGGGGCCACGGCGGCGCCGGTGCGCCAGTCGATCACCTGCTGCGCGAGGCGGCCGAGGTCGGCGAGGGCGCGGGCGGCGGAGAGGCCGTCGGCGGCGAGCGGGGTGGTGGGGAGGAGCGCCTCCACCTCCGCCGGGAATGCCGTCCACCGGGCGAAGGTGGCGCGGAGGTCGTGCAGCGCGGCCTGGTCCCGGAACTCCGACGCCACCAGCTCGGCCGCGCGCGCGCGGAGGGCCACGCGGGCCCACGGGTCGGGGCGCGCGGCGTCCACCAGGCGGGTGAGGGGCGTGAGCTGGGTGGTGTGCTGGATGCTGGAGCGCTCGCCGAAGCTCACCGGCGCGGCGTACTCAGTGGAGCCGCTCAGCACGGGCGACTCGCTGGCCGGTGAGGCGGCGGAGCAGCCGCGCGGTGTGGCCCTCGTGGGTGAGGCCCAGGCGCTCGAGCTGCAGGCTCAGCGGGCTCAGGCGGCGGTAGAGGTCGGCCACGTCCCGCACGTCCTGCGGCGACCAGAGGCGCTCCGCGATGGCGCCGAGGCGGGGCCAGAGGCGGCTCTCGATGGTCTCGGGGTTCACGTGCTCGGCCCACATGCAGGCCTCGCCGCCCAGGACGTGCCTCGCCTCGTCGGGCGTGAGCGTGGAGCCGGCGGGGAGCGGGTCGGCCAGGTAGTGGTCCTCGGCGGTCTTGATGTGGTCCAGGTACCAGGGCGCGGAGAGGATGCCGTCGAGGCCCTGGCGCGCCGCGCGGCCCAGGTATTCGGTGCCGCGCCACGACTGGACCACGGTGCCGGCGGGGATGCCCTCGTGGAGGATCTCGTCCCAGCCCACCATGCGGCGGTGGTGGCGGGCCAGGATCCGGGGAGGCGCTGGTTGAAGTGCGCCTGCAGCGCCTCGTTGGTGCGCATCCCGTGGGTCCGCTTGTAGGCGGCGATCCGCGGGTTCTCGTTCCACTGCTTGCCCATCACCTCGTCGCCCCCGATGTGCCAGTAGGGGTCGGGGAAGATGCCCGTCATCTCGGTGATGAACTGCTCGAGGAACAGGTAGGTGGACTCGCGCGTGGGATCGAAGGCCGGCGGGAAGACGCCGAAGCGGCGCTCGATGGCGTAGGGCCCCGGCGCGCTGGCGTGCTCGGGGTAGCCCACGAACCAGCTGGTGGAATGCCCGGGCATGTCGAACTCGGGGACCACGCGGATGCCGCGGTCGCGGGCGTAGGCCACGAGGTCGCGGAGCTCCTGCTGGGTGTAGTACTGGCCGTCGGAGCCGAGCCCGTGAAGCTTCGGGAAGCGCTTGCTCTCCACCCGGAAGCCCTGGTCCTCGGAGAGGTGCCAGTGCAGCACGTTGAGCTTGACCGCCGCCATGCCATCGAGGGTGCGGCGGATCAGCTCCGGCGGCACGAAGTGGCGGCCGGCGTCGATGAGGACGCCGCGCCACGGGAAGCGCGGTGCGTCGCTGATGTGCACGGCCGGGAGGTAGAAGCCGGCGCTGTCCGCCTGCACCAGCTGCTCGAGGGTGGCGAGGCCGCGGAGGGCCCCCACTACGGTGGGCGCCGTGAGGCGGGCGCCGGCCGGGGCGACGTCGAGCGTGTACGACTCGTCCTCGTCGGGGCCCTGCACCGGCTGGCCCGCGGCCGTGACCGACACCACCAGCGTGCCGCCCGTGCCGCGCCCCGGCGCTGTCGGCCAGCGGCAGCGCGATCCGCTGCTCCAGGTGCGCCAGCGTCCGCGCGATGCCCCGGCCCAGGCGCCCGTCGTGGAAGCCGCTCGTGGTGGCGGTGGCCGTGGAGTCGAGCCGCAGCCGGCCCTCGCCCCAGCGCACCTCGCGGGGCAGCGGCAGCAGCGGGGCTGGCGAGGGCGGCGTGGCGGCGAGCAGCGCGGCAAGGATCAGCATGGGGCGTCCGGATGGAGGGGAACGGCGTCGCGCGTAATCTCCCCCGGGCCGCCCGCTTCGGCAACGACCCTTCCCCATCCCGGGACCGCATGACCCTCGAGCCCTCGATCCCCGACTACGCCCGCGGCCGCTGGTGGCTGTGGCGGCTGCCGCTCCTCCTGCTGCTCGTGGGGGACGTGCTGGGCCAGTATCGCGGCGGGGCCGAGGAGCCGACGCTCTTCTCCGGGATCACCTTCGGCGTGCACGAGTTCGGGCACCTCTTCTTCGCCTTCGGCGGGGAGACGCTCACCATCCTCGGCGGCAGCCTCATGCAGCTGCTGATCCCGCTCGGGGCCGCGCCCTGATCTATCATCACCGTGACTATTTCGGCGTCACCGTCGTGGGCCTCTGGCTGGCCTCGAGTCTCTTCGACATGGCGATCTACATGGCCGACGCCCGCAGCTTCGACCTCGACCTGCTCAGCTTCGGGGAGGAAGGCGGGCACGACTGGGCCTGGCTGCTGCAGCACTGGGGCGTGGTGCAGCACAACCTCGGCATCGCGAGCGCGGTGCGCGGGGTAGGGCTCCTCCTACTCGGGGCGTCCGTGCTCGGCGGTCTCTGGCTCTGCTACCAGATGTGGGCCGTCCCGCGCGACGGCTGACGCCTTGACGGCCCCGGTCCCGGGGGTAGCATAGCATTCCCCCTCTCCGGAGTCGCCAATGCTGTCCCTCACGCAGTTGTGGCTGCCGATCCTGCTCGGCGCGCTCGCCGTGTTCTTCGCGAGCAGCCTGGTCCACATGGTCTTCAAGTGGCACAACACCGACTACAGCCGCCTCCCCAACGAGGACGAGGTGCGCGCCGCCATGCGGAAGGGCGCCACCGCCCCCGGGGCGTACATCACGCCCTGGTGCAGCGACATGAAGGACCTGGCCGAGCCCGCGACGCAGGCCCGCTTCGCGGAGGGACCGGTGGCCTTCATCTTCGTGCGGCCGAGCGGCATCCCCACCATGGGGCCGGCGCTGGGGCAGTGGTTTGTGCTGAACCTGGTGGTGGCGGTGTTCGTGGCGTACCTGGGCTCGCGGCTGCTGGCGCCGGGAACGCCCTACCTGCAGGTGTTTCGCGTGGCCGGCACGGTGGCACTGCTCGCCTATGGCGTCGGGCACGTGAGCGACGGGATCTGGGGCGGGCGGCCGTGGCGGGTGGTGGGGAAGGACCTGCTGGACGCGCTGCTCTACGCGCTGGTGACTGGGGGAGTCTTCGGATCGCTTTGGCCAAAAGCTTAAGATTCGTCGCGTTACCTTTCGGGGCACACTCCCGGTAGTCCCACCCTGAAACACGGACGTTATGCGCCAGCTCCGTAACTGTCTGCTCGCGTTCCTGCTGCTCGTGCCGGCGATGGTGGCCGCGCAGGACCTGATGGACGGCGAGTACCCCGGGCTCGAGACGGGGAAGATGTGGACCTTCGACGTGCCGCCGCGGCAGTACTGGGCCCAGCGGTACAACTTCTCGCCGAGCGACCAGTGGCTCGAGCACGTGCGGCTGTCGGCGGTGCGCTACGGCGGCGGGTGCTCGTCGTCGTTCGTGTCGGGCGAGGGCCTGGTGATGACCAACCATCACTGCGCCCGGGCCTGCATCGAGTCGGCCACCAGGCCGGGGGAGGACTTCCTCACCAACGGCTTCTACGCGGCGAAGCGCGAGGACGAGCGGGTCTGCCAGGGCCTGTTCCTCGACCAGCTGCAGCAGATCACCGACGTGACCGACCGCGTGAGCCGCGCGGCCGCGCCCACGGCGGACGCCAAGACGGCGGCCACGCAGCGCGCCAAGGTGGTGAAGGAGATCGAGGACGAGTGCAACAAGACGGAAGCCGACGCCGCCTGCCAGGTGGTGACGATGTACCGGGGTGGGCAGTACAAGCTGTACCGCTTCCACCGCTTCAAGGACATCCGGCTGGTCTTTGCGCCCGAGGGGCAGATCGCCTTCTTCGGCGGGGACCCGGACAACTTCACGTACCCGCGCTGGAACCTCGACGTGTCGTTCGTGCGCGCGTACGTCAACGGCAAGCCGGCGGAGACGCCGCACCACTTCACCTGGAGCCGCAACGGCAGCCGCGAGGGTGACCTCACCTTCGTGATCGGCAACCCGGGCTCGACGGGCCGGCTCAACACCATGAGCCAGCTCGAGTACCTGCGCGACGTGCAGTACCCGGCGCAGCTCGACCAGCTGCACCGCCAGATCGAGGCCTTCAAGGCCCTGGGCGCCGCGGACACCGTCCGCGCGAAGGCGCTCCGCAACACGATCTTCGGCCTCGAGAACACGCAGAAGGCCATCGGCGGCTACCAGTCGGGCCTGCTGGACCCGCGGCTCATGGCGCGCAAGCGCGCCTGGGAGGGGGAGTTCCGCGGCAAGGTGAACGCCGACGCCACCCTGCGCCGCCAGTACGGCCGGGTGTGGCAGGCGGTGAGCGAGATCCAGGCGCGCCGGAAGGCGATCGACGTGCGCCGGCGCTACCACAGTGGCAACGCCTACGGCTCGCGCCTGCTCAACACGGCGCTGGCCACCGTCCGCTACGGGACCGAGACGGCCAAGCCCGATGCCGAGCGGCTGCCGGCCTACCAGGACGCCAACAAGGCGGGGTTCGAGCGGAACCTCTTCGGCAACGCGCCGATCGACCTGGTGCAGGAGCAGGCGCTGCTCACGGCGTTCCTCACGGCCATGCAGAAGGAGCTGCCGGCCACCGACCCGGTGCTCAAGGCGTACCTGCAGGGCCGCACCCCGGCCGCGGCGGCGGAGGCCATGGTCAAGGGCGCCACGCTCACCACCGGCGACGCGCGCAAGGCGCTGGCCACCGGTGGGGCGGCGGGGATCGCGGGCTCCACCGATCCGTTCATCGCGGTGGCGCGGGTCATTGATCCGCTCGACCGTGCCCTCGTCAAGGAAGTGGCGGACCTGAACGACCGTGAGGCGCAGGCCAACGAGCAGATCGCCCGGGCGTTCCTGGCGGTGTACGGCAGCAACGCCTCGCCGGACGCCACGTTCAGCCTCCGCATCTCGGACGGCGAGATCCGCCGCTACCCGATGAACGGCACGGTGGCCGCGCCGTACACCACCTTCGGCGGCCTGTACGAGCGGGCGTCGGCGTTCGGCGGGCAGCCGCCGTTCGACCTGCCGCCGCGCTGGCGGGAGCGGCGCGACTCGCTGACGATGGACACGCCGTTCAACGGTGCCGGCACCAACGACATCATCGGCGGCAACTCGGGCAGCCCGGTGATCAACCGGGACGCCGAGGTGATCGGCCTCATCTTCGACGGCAACATCGAGATGCTGCCCAACCGCTTCCTCTTCACCGAGCGCGTGGCGCGGTCGGTGTGGGTGGACAGCCGGGCCATCACCCACGCGCTCCGGCGGGTGTACGATGCGCACGGGCTGGTGGATGAGCTCGAGCGTCGGGGGGGGACGCCGGCGATGTAGGCCGGCCGGCTTCTTCGTTCTTCACGCGGCCCGGGGCAACCCGGGCCGCGTTGCGTTCCGGGGCCACCGCGCACTGGCGGCCCCGCGCGGCGCCGCCCATTTTTGCGACATGCCTCCCGCCTGGACCCGGGCCGTCGGCCGGGCCGCCCTTCCTCCTCGGTTTCTACCTCGCCTCCAGCGGGCTGATCACGGCCCTCGGGTCGTTCAGCAGCATCGCCGCCGTCTGGCTTCCCACGGGCGTCGGCGCAGTGGGGCTGCTGCTGTTCGGCTGGCAGTACTGGCCCGTGGTCTTCCTGGGGACGTGCCTCACCCGGGTCTGGGCCGGACACGACCTGCTGTACGTCCTCCCACCGGCCATCGGCAACTCGGTCGAGGCGCTGGTGTTTGCCGTGGGCTGCCGACGCGCGGGGCTGGACCTCCGCCTGGCGCGCTTCCGCGACACGCTGATCCTGCTGTTCTCGGCGCTCCTCGCGGCCGCCTTCAGCGCGTCCATGGGGAGCCTGGTGCGCGCCGTCCGGCAGCAGGCGCCCGAGCAGCTGATGCAGGTCTGGTGGCAGTGGTGGGTGATGAACGTCCTCGGCCTGCTGGTGGTGGTGCCGGCGGTGCTCGGGTGGCGCGCCGACCCGCCGTGGGGCTGGAGCCTGGCGCGGGTGGGCGGGCCACGTGGACGCTCACCGTCCTGGGGCTGGCGACCGCAGTCTGTTTCTTCCTGCCGGATCCCCTCGGCCCGTGGTCGCTGCCGGTGATGGTGCTGTCGGTGGCGGTGGCGTTGCTGCCCGTGGTGTTCGTCGGGGTGCCGGGCGCCATCGGTGCCGTGTTCGTGATGATGGGCATCGTCTTCGTGGGCTCGGCGCTGGGGTACGGGCCGCTGTATGGGGTGGCAGCCGGCGCTCCAGGTGCCGCTGCTGCAGGCGTACGTCTTCCTGGCCACGGCCACCACGTTCGTGACGGCCACGCTGCTGCACGAGCGCGCCACCGCCTACGGCGAGCGCGACCGCAGCGCCCGCACCACCGAGGCGCTGCTGGCCGCCCTGCCGGACATCGTCTACCGCATGGCCCGCGACGGCACCTTCCTCGACGTGCGGGTGCCGCCCGGCGCGCAACCGGTACTGCCGGTGGGCGAAGTCCTCGGGCGGCGGATCACCGAGTACTTCAACCCCGAGCAGGCACGGATGCACATGGACGCCACGGCGCGGGCGCTCCACAGCAGGTGCAGTACGTCGCGCCCGCGCGCTCGGGGGCCGCTGATGCGCTACCGGGAGGCGCGGTTCGTCCCGACCAGCCGGACGAGCTGACGCTGGTGCGCGACATCGCCGAGCAGCGCCGCACCGCGCTCCTCGAGTGGCAGGCGGCGCTCCTGCGATTGGTGGCCGAGGGCCGCCGCTGGCCGAGGTGCTGCGCGAGCTGGCCCTCGGCCTCGAGCGGTTGATGGAGGAAGTGTCGCCACGGTGCTGCTGCGCGAGGGGGACCGGCTGCACCCGGCGGCCGGTCCGTCAGTTCCCGCCGGAGATCGCATCGGCGCTCGACGGGCTCCTCATTGGCCCCATGGCGGGATGCTGGCACCGCGTTCGAGAACCGCACCGTCATCGCCGAGGACATCCACGCCGACCCGCGCGCTGGGAACCGTTCCGGCGCTGTACGAGTCGTCGGGGTTCCGCGCCTGCTGGTCGGTCCCCATCCGGGACGAGGCCGGCAGGTGCTGGGCACCTTCGCCACCTACTTCAGGGGAGGTGCGCGGTGCGGCCGAGGGCGAGCTGGTGCTGCTGGTGGGCCAGCGCGCTCAGCATCGCCATCCAGCGGGAGCAGCGGGCGCTGCAGGCGGGCAGCGAGCTGGTGGCGTCCATCAACCGCAACATCCGCGAGGGGATCTTCCGCAGCAGCCCGGAGCAGGGCCTGCTGTACGTCAACCAGGCCTTCGCCGAGATGTTCGGGTATGCCTCTCGAGGAGGTATGCACGGTGGCGCCGGAGTGCTCTATGCCAGCCCGGCGCGTCGCGCCGAGTTGCAGGAGCTGATGCGCCTGACGGGCGGCTACCGCGAGGAGTCGGAGTACCGGCGCAAGGACGGGAGCCTCTTCTGGGGGATGACCACCAGCACCGCGATCCGGGGCCCGGGCGGCGAGGTGCTGCACTACGACGGCGCCGTCACCGACATCACCGCCCAGAAGCGGCTCGAGGCCGAGCTGCAGGCGCAGAAGATGGAGGCGGGCAAGCTGGCCGGCGG
>JBGAOL010000397.1:0-3769 GCA_044221825.1 Gemmatimonadales bacterium | reverse complement strand
TGGCGGGGTTGGTGGCCACGTTGTGGGCAGCGCTCACCCGGTCGTAGGTGACGTCGGGGGTGAAGAGCTGCGGGGTGCGGACGCTGCGGAGCCGGGTGAGGTCGAAGACCTGCATGCCGTGCTTCGGCGCACCGTCGGAGACGATGTACACCCAGTTCCCCATGACCTTGAACTCGCGCCACACCGTGGCGGGCGCGGCCTCGGTCTTGGGCAGGTTGCCGAGGTACCGGGGGCGGGTGGGATTGCTGACGTCGAGGAAGCTGGTGCCGTCGGCGCGGCCGACGATCGCGTACTCCTTGCCGGTCTCGGGATCGGTCCAGCCCCAGACCGTGTTGAGCCGCGCGGTGCCGCCGCCCATCTCGGCGGTGGGCACGAGCGCCAGCAGGTTGGTCTGGCGGCAGTCGAACTCGCCTACCTTGCCGTCGGCGCACTGCGCCTCCTTGCCGGCGATGGCGGCGGGACGGAACACCTGGCCGCGGAGCGTGCTCTGCGTCAGGCGGCCGGCCGCCCCCCTGGCCACGATCACCGCCCGGCCCTCGGCAAAGTCGGCCTGGCCCATGCCCGCCACCAGGAAGTCGGTGCCCGCGGCCAGGGTGCCGCCGAAGCCGCCCTGGACCTTGGTGCTGTCGTACACCATCCGGGTGACGGTAGTGGCCACACCCGCGGTGTCGAGCGTGAAGCGGAAGACGGCGCCCCGGAACTGGTTGGCCCCCTGGGCCCCCACCACGACGTCCTTGCCCGCCGACGCCAGTGCGCCGCCGAACTGGGTGTTCGGGGTGCTCACGAACGGGAAGAGGCTCCCGCCCTGGTTCCACCGCTTCTGGGCCGTGTCGTAGGTGAAGCGCGCCACCCGGCCCTGCCCCTGCGCAAACCCGGGGGCGCCGATGTACGCCGCGCCCTCGTGCAGCAGCACCGCGGCGCCGAACTGCGCGTTGGCGCGCTGCGCGCCCGGCGCGCCCTGCCCGCCGCCGATCGGCAACTGCAGCGCCCCGCCCTCCTGCTTCCAGCTGCCATCCGCGTCACGCCGGAAGACGTAGGCGGCGCCGGCGTTGGAATCGGCCTGCAGTGCGCCGACGAGGATCAGGTCCTTCTGCAGCGCGAGGGCCGCGCCGAAGCCCGTGGCGGGCTTGAGGCTGGCGGGACGGAGCTTGGCCTCCTGGGTCCAGGTGCCGTTGCTGCGCCGGAAGACGAAGACGGCGCCGAGCATGCTGTCGCTCCGGGTGGCGCCGATGGCGGCCACGTCCCCGACGAGGGCCAGGGTGCGGCCCACGCGATCGCCATTCACGGCGCCCTGGGGGTTGAGCGTCGTGGTGTACCGCCAGGCCGCGGTGGCCGAGGCGCGCTCGTAGACGTGCACGCGGCCCGGGGCGCTCGAGTCGCTCGGGCTCTCGGAGACGAGCAGCGTGTTGCCGTCCACCGCGATCCGCCGGCCGAAGCCGTTGAAGCGGGTGGAGTCGGGGCCGGCGAGCCGGCCGGCCTCGCGCCAGCCGCCGCGGGCGTCCGGCTTGAACTGGTACACGAAGCCGGTGGCATACTGGTTGGCCGGCTGGCCAATGAAGACCTCACGCCCCGCCACCGCGGCGGCGGTGCCGAAATTCGGTTCCTGGGCGGTGAGGGGAGCAAGCGGAAGGAGGGCCACGGCGAGCGGGACGAGCCGGGCGATGCGCAGGCGGGACAGCGCCATCAGGGACTCCAGGGTTGGGTTGGGACCGGGACGACGCGCAGCGAAAGCGAGCGGCGACCCGCTCCAAACGGGAGGGAGCCGCGTGGGGTTTCGGGATGCACCCGGGAGCGGCCCCGGGCGCGCGGTCATGTTGCAGGTGCGGACGTCGACGAGGTGCGGCTCAGGCGTGACCGGCCCAGCTGGTCTCGCCCGGGGTGTAGGGCACGCACGGGTCGAAGCGGCCGGGCGCCTCGACGTAGCGCAGGGCCTGGGTCATCCCGATCTCCGAGGTGAAGTAGCCGGAGAGGGTGAGTTCCTTGACGAGCCGGAAGTAGTGCGGCGGGGCGCCGCTGGCACGCGTGTCCATGTAGCGCTTCTGCTCGCCGTCGAGCTGCTCGAGGAGCTCGTGCCGCTCGGCGGGGGTGAGTGCCAGGACGCCGCGGCTGAACCGCGCCTTGGCCCGCCCCTCGAGCTGGCCCATGCCCTCGCGGAAGAGGCGCTGCTGCTCGGGGGTGTAGCAGTCGGTCACGGTCACGGCCATGTAGGCGCCCACCTGGGCCGCCTTGGCTCCCGGCGTGCGGGTGGCCGGGAGGATGGTCTCGGCCACCTCATCCAGCCAGGCAATCTCCTCCCGCGTGAAGGGCGTGCCCGCCGGCTCGGCGAGGGCCACGCTGCGCGGGCGGCAGGCCCCAAGGAGGGCGGTCTCCGAGGCCAGCGCCGTGCCGCCGAGGAGGAGCCCGACGCGGCGGAGCATCTCGCGCCGGTCGATGGTGGTGCGCGGGGCGTCCATGCGGGCTCCTAGAGGTTGCGGCGCTGCAGCTCGGCCACGGCGAAGTGCGCCGCGCGGGCGGTGAGCGCCATGTAGGTGAGCGAGGGATTCTGGCAGGCGCTGCTGGCCATGCAGGCGCCGTCGGTGACGAAGACGTTGGGGGCGTCCCAGACCTGGTTGTTGCCGTTGAGGACCGAGCTCTTCGGGTCGCGCCCCATGCGGGCGGTGCCCATCTCGTGGATGCCCATGCCGGGGGCGTAGCCGCTGTCGTAGGTGCCGATGTTCCGGACGCCGGCGGCTTCCAGCGACTCGGCCATGTCGTTCATCATGTCCTGGCGCATGAGGCGCTCGTTCTCGCCGGTGGCGCAATCAATGGCGAGCACCGGGAGTCCCCACTTGTCCTTCCGCCCCTCATCGATCCAGACCCGGTTGTCCGGGCTGGGCAGCATCTCGCCGAAGGCGGTGGCCCCGATGCTCCACCCGCCCGGCTGCGCCGCGGCGTCCTTGAAGGCCCCGCCAATGCCCAACTCGGCGACGGCGCGCCCCCAGCCGCTGCGTGAGGCGCTGCCCTGGTACCCGAAGCCGCGCAGGTAGGGGCGCTTGTCGCCGAAGAGGTTCCGGTAGCGGGGGATGTAGAAGCCGGTGGGACGGCGGCCGTAGTAGTACTGGTCCTCGAGCCCCTCCAGGGTGCCGCTGGCGCCGCAGCGGAAGTGGTGGTCCATGAGGTTCCGCCCGAGCTGTCCCGAGCTGGAGCCGAGGCCGCCGGGCCAGAGGTCGGTGGCCGAGCGGAGGAGCAGCCAGGTGGTGTTGAGGGTCGAGGCGCACAGGAAGACGAGGCGCGAGGTGTACTCGGTGGTGGCCCCGCTCACCGCATCGGTGACGCGGACGCCGGTGGCGCGCCGCGCATCCCGGTCGTAGGTGACCTCCGTGACGAGGGCAAAGGTGCGCAACGTCAGGCGCCCCGTGGCGAGCGCCGCCGGGAGCGTCGACGCCTGGGTGCTGAAGTAGGCGCCGAAGGGACAGCCGAGCCAGCAGGCGTTCCGGTACAGGCAGGGAGTGCGGCCCGGGCGTGGGGCGGTGAGGTTGGCGGTGCGTCCGGGGATGATGCGACGCACCCCGCCGAACTGCTGCCGCAGCCGGTCGGCAACCACGACCTCGCCGCAGTTGAGGGGCATGGCGGGCTGGAACTCGCCATCGGGGAGCTGCGCCAGCCCCTCGCGCGAGCCGGCGATGCCGGCGTGGCGCTCGACGTGGTCGTACCAGGGCGCGAGGTCGGCGTAGCGGATGGGCCAGTCGGTGCCGACGCCGTCGCGGGCGTTGGCCTCGAAGTCGAACTC
>JBGAOL010000396.1:0-3782 GCA_044221825.1 Gemmatimonadales bacterium | reverse complement strand
CAGGTCGCCGAGGCCGCGGGTGGCCGGGTCGCGGGTCACCGCCACGAGGTCCAGCACGTAGTCCTTGATCTTCCCATCCACGTAGAGCCCGCGCACGATCTCGCGCGACTTGAGCACGCTGTCCGGGTGGATCACCACCTGGGTGGTGGGCTCGCGCGTGTCCGTCATCCGGTCGATGATTTCCCTCTCCTCGGCCCGCGTCGGGTAGTTCACCACCAGCTTGAACAGGAACCGGTCCACCTGCGCCTCGGGCAGCGGATACGTCCCCTCGTGCTCCAGCGGGTTCTGCGTCGCCAGCACCAGGAAGAGCTCGGCCAGCCGGTGCGTCTCGCCGCCGATGGTCACCTGCCGCTCCTGCATGCACTCGAGCAGCGCGCTCTGCACCTTGGCGGGCGCGCGGTTCACCTCGTCGGCCAGCAGGATGTTGGTGAAGATGGGGCCCTTCTGCACCGTGAAGTCGCCGGCACGCTGGTTGTAGATCAGCGTCCCCACCAGGTCGGCCGGCAGCAGGTCGGGGGTGAACTGCACCCGGCGGCAGTCGCAGTCGATGGTGGCGGCCAGGGTCCGCACCGCCAGCGTCTTGGCCAGCCCCGGCAGCCCCTCGAGCAGGATGTGCCCGTCGGCCAGCAGCCCGATGAGCAGGCGCTCGAGGAGCACCGGCTGCCCCACGATCACCCGCCCGATTTCCGCCAGCACCGCACGGAACTTGGCGCTCTCCCCCTCGATCTCGGCGGAGCGGGCGAGGGCGGACTCGGAACTGAAGGCGCGCAGCGACTCACTTGCGGTCACGGGCATGCAGGCACTCGGGCGTGGGAACGGGCGGAGGCCCCGGGGAGGACTCCCCGGATTGGGCGAAGCGGCACACCGGCGGGTGACACTTCTGTCGGGTGAGAAATTATACGGACCGACTGCACCCACCGGAAGGGCGACGCGCAGCGTTGGACAAGCCCGGGATGGGACGTTCCTCGTGGCGTCGCCATCGGCCGTGGCGGGGCCGGCTAATCGTGCGGTTCACCGCAGAGACGCGGAGCCGCGGAGGGCCGCAGAGAACCGCGCGTCGAGAATGCGTGCACGGGAAGGTGAGCCCCCGGTGTTGTCGTGGGTCCCCGTTGAAGTCCGACACCAAACCCACCCTTGCTGCCAGGCCACCCTTCATTCGATTCACTCACCGTGAGGCCGACTCTCCTCTGCGGGCGTAGTCCCTCTGCGGCCCTCCGCGGCTCGGCGCCTCTGCGGTGAACCGCACGATTAGCCATCCCCCACCGACACCGCCACCAACGCCGCTCAGCGCGTCGTCTGGTCCAGCACCGGCGCGCTCGCGCCCGGCACGGCGGCCGCCAGCGCCTCCCCCATGGCCGCCACCCGCGCCCACAGCACCGGCTCGAGCCGGCTCGTCACCCGGTTCCGCGCGGTCTCCCCGGGATTGGTGATGCTCGGGCAGTCGTTCTTCTCCTCGAGCGAGAGGTTGAGGCGGTCGAGGTCGGTCTGGAACACCCGGAAGGTCACCCCGGTGACCGCGCTGTCGAGCGTCGTGAGCTGTGCCCGGAGCAGGGTCTCGACGTCGCGGTTCTTGAGCGCCTCCTCGTCCGCGCCGCACCAGTACCACTGCACCCGGTCGGCGCCGCTCAGGATCGGGAGCAGGCGCTGGTCGGCGAAGAGCGCGGCCACCCGGTCCCGCGCCGCGGGAAGTGGCACCGGCAGCTCCACGTAGCCCCGGTCGATCGCCGCATCCCGGGCCAGCTGCTGTTCGCGCGCCCGGCGCCGCTCAGGATCGGGAGCAGGCGCTGGTCGGCGAAGAGCGCGGCCACCCGGTCCCGCGCCGCGGGAAGTGGCACCGGCAGCTCCACGTAGCCCCGGTCGATCGCCGCATCCCGGGCCAGCTGCTGTTCGCGCGCCCGGTCGCGCCGGCCGGGCATGGCCGGGAGCGGATCGCCCTCGGCGGCGGGGAACTCCTGCAGAACCGTGGCCAGCATCCGCATGTCGCGGAGCAGGGTGCGCTCGTCGTCGCCGTCCTGCACGAAGGTACGGCGCCAGGCGCCGCCGTCGCAGTCGCCCGAGAAGTTGAGGAAGCCGTCGCTGATCTTCACCCGCTCACCCGCCGCCAGCACCTTGGTCACGGCGCTGTCCACCGGCAGCAGCACCACGTGCACCGCCTCCTGCTCGCGGTCCCGGCAGATCCACGTCTGCAGCTGGTAGCGGTCCACTCGCGAGGGCGGGAGCCGCCGCGCGTGCATGGCCGCCACCAGCCGCGCGCGGATGGCGTCCGGCGTGGCGCGCAGGTAGCGGACGTACGGCGTCTGGGCCAGGGAGATCGACGGGTCGGGATCGGGGACCGGGGCGGCGGCGGGCGCGCGCGCCGCGCCGCCTGCCTCGAGGGCCCGCACCGCGCTCGTGAGCCTGCGCCACAGCTTCCCCTCGGCCCCATCGTCCCCGGCGGCGATCCATGTGCGCTCCGGCGTCTCGCCGCGACACCGGTTGGTGGGGGTGAACCGCTCCTTGAGCGGGAAGAACGCCACCGCCGTCGTATCCGGCGCCTGGGGCAGCAACACGGCGCGGAGGGTGCGGAGCGTGGCCCGGCCAAAGCCGGGATCGCACGACTCGCGGTACACCAGCAGGTATTCGCCGACCGTGTCCGCCTTGAGCTCGGCGGCGCGAAGGGCGCGCCGCACCAGGCGCCGCGCCGAGTCGAGCGGGGCCGCCACCACGAGATCCAGGCGGCCCTCGGCCGGCGCGGGACGCTGGGCGGAGGCGGGTACCACAACGCCGCCGAGCAGGACGGCTGCGAGGAGGAGCGAGCGCGTCTGCACGGCGGCGTCTCCGGGAAGGCTCAGTTGTTGAAGCGGAACAGCATCACGTCGCCGTCCTGCACCACGTACTCCTTGCCCTCGGCGCGCGCCACGCCCTGCTCGCGCGCGCCCTTCCAGCCGCCCAGCCGGATGAAGTCGGCGTACGCCACCGTCTCGGCGCGGATGAAGCCCTTCTCGAAGTCCGAGTGGATCACGCCCGCCGCCTGCGGCGCCTTGTCGCCGCGGTGGATGGTCCAGGCCCGGACCTCCTTCTCGCCGGCCGTGAAGTAGCTCTGCAGGCCCAGCAGGTGGTAGGCCGCGTGCGCCAGCCGGTCGAGCCCGCTCTCGGTGGCGCCGAGCGAGGCCAGGAACTCCCCGCGGTCCTCGGGGGGCAGCTCGGCGAGCTCCGCCTCCACCTTGCCCGAGAAGATCACCACCTCGTGCTCGCCCCCGTCGGCGTCCACCGCGGCGGTGAGCGCCGCCACGTGGCGGTTGCCGCCGGCCAGCTCGCTCTCCAGCACGTTGGCCGCATAGAGGACGGGCTTGGCGGTGAGCAGGTTGAAGGCCCGGTACGCCGCCTTCTCCTCGTCGGTGGGCACCACGACGCGGGCCGGCCTGCCGTCGGCCAGCGCGTCCTTGAGGGCCGTGAGGAGCTTCGCCTCGATCTTGGCCTGGGCGTCGCCCGACTTGGCGGTGCGGACGGTCTTGTCGAGCCGCTTCTCCACCTGCGCCAGGTCGGCGAGCTGGAGCTCGATGTTGATCACCTCGCGGTCGCGCACCGGGTCGACGGAGCCCATGACGTGCTGCACGTCGTCGTCGTCGAAGCAGCGGATCACGTGGACGATCGCGTCCACCTCGCGGATGTTGGCCAGGAACTGGTTGCCCAGCCCCTCGCCCTGGCTGGCCCCCTTCACCAGCCCCGCGATGTCCACGAACTCCACCGCCGCCGGCAGCGTGCGCTCGGGGTTCACGATCTTGGCCAGCTCCTCCAGCCGC
>JBGAOL010000395.1:0-3786 GCA_044221825.1 Gemmatimonadales bacterium | reverse complement strand
GCAGGGGCTGTCCGAGGAGATCCGGCAGGCAGGGGTCCAGGTGGGTCTCCGGACACCGACGTTCGGAGTTAGCGGACGGGTGCTCAACAGGTCGCGCTACTCGCCGTGGGACCTGCGAGGCGAGGCGGGATGGACACCGCTGGCAGGGGTGAGCGCCGCCGCGGAAGCCGGTCTCACCACGCACGATGCCGATCGGTCGAGCCGGTGGGTGGGGCTCCGGGGCGGCCTGGCGTTGCCGCTCGGCTTCACGGCGGCCGCGGCGCTCCGGTCCGGCTCCATCGTGGCCACGCCGACCATCCTCAGCCAGCAGGCGCAGTCCGTGACGGACTGGCAGGCCACCCTGGGCTGGCAGCGCCCATGGGCGGGTCTCGAGGTGGGCTACGCGAGGAGCGACGCTTTCGCCGCCACTGCCTATCGGCCGTTCCTTCCCAAGATCGCCGCGCTGGCCCCGTCGGGCGCCACGGACTGGGTGACGGTGAACTGGCGCATCCGGCCGCGGTCGTGGCTCACCCTCGAGGGCTGGTACAGCGACCCCACCGGCGGCAGGGTGCCGGATGGGCTGCCGGCCACTCACTCCATCACCAGCGCCACCATCCGCTCCAAGTTCTGGCGCACCTTCCGGAGCGGGATCTTCGACTTCAAGGCCCAGGTGGCCTTCGAGAGCTTTGGCGACGGGATCATCGGCCGGGACTCGACCGGCGGGGCGATCGCGCTCGACGGGGCGTCGTTCTGGCGCACCAACATCGAGATCCGGCTCGACCAGTTCATGCTCTACTGGGACCGCTACAACCTGCAGGCCAGCCGGAAGACCTACGTGCCCGGATTCCGGATGCTGAATTTCGGCAGCACCTTCGGGGTCAGGTGGGAGTTCACCAACTAGCCGTCCCACGCCCCCGCCGGATCACCCAGCCTAGCCGTAAACCCCCTTCCCAGTTATAGTTCCCGACTTTCCCGAACCCCGGGCGGATGAGACGTGCCGTACAGCATGACGGGCTTCGGGGCCGCCGAGGGGACGGTTGCAGGGGGGCGGCTCCGGGTGGAGATCCGGACGGTCAACCATCGCCACTTCAACCCGGCGCTCAAGCTGGCCGGGGACCTGGCGCCGCTCGAGGGCGAGCTGCGCGAGCGGCTCCGCAAGGACTTCGACCGCGGCCACATCGCGGTGTCCGCGCGGTGGACGGAGGAGCCCGAGGTTGCGGCTCCGGTCGTTCGCGTGGACGTGGAGCGGGCGCAGGCGGCGCTCTCGGCACTCCGTGAGCTCAAGCAGGCGCTGGGCGTCCCTGGCGACGTGGACCTCAGCATGATCATCCGCCAGCCCGACGTCTTCGTGACGCAGGCGGCGGAGGCTCCCGAGGTGCCGTGGGCCGAGGTGGAGCCGGTGGTGGCGGCGGCCGTTGTGAGCTGCAAGGAGATGCGGCGGCGCGAGGGTGGCGTCCTGGCGGACGAGCTGCGGCACCGGCTGGACCTCATGGCGCAGGCGGCGCAGGTGATCGCGGCGCGGGCGCCGGAGCGGCTGGCGAAGGAGCGGGACCGCCTGCGGGCCTCCGTGACGCAGCTGCTCGAGGGCCGCACCGTGGACGAGCAGCGCCTGGCCCAGGAGCTGGCGTTCCTGGCCGACAAGCTGGACATCACCGAGGAGCTGGTGCGCTTCACCGCGCACGTCGCGGCCTGCCGCGAGGCGCTCGGCAAGGACCAGCCGGTGGGCAAGCAGCTCGGCTTCCTGGCGCAGGAGCTCGGCCGCGAAGTGAACACCATGGGCAGCAAGGCCAACCACGCCGAGATCCAGCAGGCGGTGATCGGCATGAAGGGGGAGCTGGAGAAGTTCCGGGAACAGCTCGAGAACCTCGAGTGAGCCCGTTCCTGCTGGTGCTGTCGTCGCCGAGCGGGGTGGGGAAGACCACCATCGCGCGGCAACTGCTGGAGCGGCGGGCCGACGTGGGCTACTCGGTGTCGGCCACCACCCGCTCGCCCCGGCCGGGCGAGGAACATGGGCGGAGCTACTGGTTCCTGTCGGAGGTGGAGTTCGAGGCGGAGGTGCAGGCGGGCGCGTTCGTGGAGCATGCGCGCTACAACGCCAACCGCTACGGGACGCTCAAGCGGGAAGTGGACCGGCTGTTTGCACAGGGCAAGCACGTGGTGATGGACATCGAGGTCGAGGGCGCCCGCCAGGTGCGGCGCCAGGTGGCCGAGGCGGTGTTCGTCTTCATCCTGCCGCCGAGCGGCACGGAGCTGGTGAAGCGGCTGGGCGGGCGGGGCACGGAGACGAGCACGGTGCTCAAGCACCGGCTGGCCATCGCCAACGACGAGCTCAAGGCCGTGACGGAGTACGATTACGTGGTCGTCAACGACGACCTCGAGCGGGCGATCGCCCAGGTGTCGGCGATCCTCGACGCGGAAGGGCACCGGGTGAGCCGCCATCGCGAGCTCGCCCAGCAGGTGGAACAGATCCGTCGCGAGGTGGCGGCGGCGGCAATGCGGCTGGACTGACCCGCCCGCCGGGCGGCAGAGGGTAGCCAGGACAGGAGAGGACCGACTCGTGAAGATCTACACCCCGACGGACGCGGCCCGCCAGGCGGGCAACAAGTACCTGGGCGTGCTGGTGGCGGCCAAGTTTGCGCGGCACATCAACGACCTGCCGCGGGAGCGCCTGCTCGAGAAGACGCAGAAGCTCACCACCCAGGCCCTCGAGGCGCTCTGCACCGGCGACCTCCAGTACAAGATCTCCCGGCGGCGCCGCAGCGAGGCCTGAGCATGTGGTCCGGCCGGCACGTCGTGGTGGGCGTGACGGGCGGGATCGCCAGCTACAAGAGCTGTTACCTCGTGCGGCGCCTCGTCGAGGCGGGCGCCCGCGTGGATGTGATCCTCACGGAGGGGGCCGCCGAGTTCGTGCGGCCCCTCACGTTTGAGGCGCTCTCGGGCCGGCCGGTCCTGACGTCGCTGTGGGCGCCCAACGCCGCGCTCGAGCACGTCCGCCTGGCCCAGCAGGCGGACCTCGTCATCGTGGCCCCCGCCACCGCCAGCACGCTGGCGCGCATGGCCGCCGGGATCGGCGACGACCTCCTCACCACCCTCCTCCTGGCGCGCTCGGGTCCGGTGCTCGTGGCGCCCGCCATGAACGACGGGATGTACGCGCACCCCGCCACCCGGGCCAACCTCGCAGCGCTGGTCGCGCGGGGCGTGGCCACCGTGGGTCCGGAGGTGGGACCGCTCGCCGAGGGCGCGTCCGACCGCCCCGGCCGCATGAGTGAACCCGAGGTGATCCTGTCGCACGCCACCCGCCTGCTGCATCGCGGCGGCCCGCTCGCGGGCAAGGTGGTGGTGGTGACGGCGGGCCCCACGCGCGAGCCCCTCGACCCGGTGCGCGTGGTGACCAACCGCTCGAGCGGCAAGATGGGCTACCGCCTGGCCGAGGTGGCGTGGGAGCGGGGCGCCGAGGTGGTGCTGGTGAGCGGGCCGACGCAGCTGCCGGTGCCCACGGGCGTGGAGTGCGTGCGGATCGAGACCACCAAGGAAATGGAAGCCGCGGTGCGCGCGGCGCTGCCCGCGTCCGACGTGCTGCTCATGGCCGCCGCCCCCTCCGACTATCGCCCCGAGGAACCCCTCCTCGAGAAGCGGCCCCGGCAGCAGGGGCGCCTGGCTGTGGACTTCGGGCCCACCGAGGACATCCTGCTGGCCACCGAGGGCGCACGGAAGGACGGCAGCATCATCGTGGGCTTTGCGCTCGAGACCGGTGACGCCATGCGGAAGGGCCGCGCCAAGCTCGAGCGGAAGCACCTCGATTTCATC
>JBGAOL010000394.1:0-3802 GCA_044221825.1 Gemmatimonadales bacterium | reverse complement strand
CACACGAGGGCCGTGACCAGGATTCGGGCAGAAGTCCTCATGGACCGATCCGGGTTATGGGGGGCTGCATGTCTCGGGAGCACCGGGCCTGCGGCCTGCACCCGGTCTACGCCTGGCCGCACGCACCGGATTCCCGGGGCGCCGACTCCCCTGAAAGTGGCCTCCCGGGGCCTCCTCCATCAAGAAGCCGGCATGAAGCGTCGTTCAGGATGGCCCAGCCCTGCCTTCTCTGTCGTCGATTCCCGCCTCGGCCCGCTCTTCTATCGACGGGCGGTGAGGCGCTGCCGGCGTATTCGGCGCTCGAGGGGAACGTCACGCGGATCGGGACGCGGCGGAGCAACCTCGCGCAATAGGTCCCCCCCACCCGCGGAGCCCGCCGTAGGGCCGGCTTCCGGCCCCGCTGGCGCGCAACCCTTCCGTACTGTAGACTGTCTACCCATCATACCCAGACAGCCTACAGGTGCCCATGCCCGCCGACCCCAGGAACGACCTCCTCCCCGGCACCCTCGAGATGCTGGTGCTGCGGACCCTGACCCTCGGCCCCCTCCACGGCTACGCCATCGCGCAGCACCTGGCGCAGGTGTCGGATGGGGTGCTGGTGGTGGAACAGGGGTCGCTCTACCCGGCGCTGGAGCGGCTGCTCGGGAGCGGGCTGGTGACGGCCAAGTGGGGGACGTCGCCGACGGGGCGGCGGGCGCGGTTCTACACCATCACGGCCAGCGGGAAGAAGAAGCTCGGGCAGGAGATCGCCAGCTTTGACGCCACGGTGGCCGCCATCGCCAAGGTCCTCGGCCGCGAGGTGCCCGCGTCATGAGCTGGCTCGACGGCCTCCGCCACCGCCTCGGCACCCTGCTCCACCCCGGCCGCTACTCGGCCGAACTGGACGAGGAGATGCAGCATCACCAGGAGCTCACCGCCCTGCACACCCCGGATGCCGACGCGGCCCGGCGGCAGTTCGGGAGCGCCACCCGCTACAAGGAACAGGCGCGCGACCTCACCTGGCTCCACCTGCCCGACGTCATCGGTCAGGACCTCCGCGCCGCGTGGCGCGGCATCGCCCGCGCGCCCGGCCTCACACTGCTGGTGGTGGGCACCCTGGCGCTCGGGCTCGGCGCCAACGCCGCCACGTTCTCCATCCTCGACGCGCTCTACCTCCGGCCACCCGCCGGCGTGGAGGACCCGGCGACGCTCCGCGGCTGGTGGATCGAACACCACCGCACCGGCGACGGCGTCCCCTTCACGTCCGCCGCCCTCAACTACCCGATGTACCGCGCGCTGCGTGAGGCGCGTGGCCCCAGCGCCCGGCTCGCCCTCTACACGCGCGACGATCCGCACCTCGGCAAGGGCCTCCTCGGCCCCAAGGTGGACGTGGTGTACGCCACCGCGGGCTACTTCGGCGTGCTCGGCCTCCATCCCGCGCTCGGCCGTCTCTACACCGCGGAGGAAGACAGCCTCGGCGCCCCCACCCCGGTGGCCGTGGTGAGCGACGCCTTCTGGCGCAGCAAGCTCGCGGCGGATCCCGCCGTGCTCGGCACCACGCTGCAGCTCGGGCCCAAGGCGTTCACCATCATCGGCGTGCTCGAGGGACCGTACCGCGGCCTCGACCTCCAGCCCGCCGACGTGTGGCTCCCGCTGGCGGCCATCACGCCGCCGTCCTGGATCCAAGGGCCGTGGTGGGAGGCGGACAATCCGTACTACTTCCACGCGCTGGAGCGCTGGGACCCCGCCGCGGGCGCGGAGCTGGCGGAGGCGCAGGTGACGTCCGCGCTGCGCGCGCTCGATGCGGAGCGCTCCGGGGTGCGAGCGGACACGCTGCTGGCGGCGCATGTGAGCTCGGCGCTCGAGTCGCGCGGGCCGGCCACGCCGAGGGCGGAGCAGCAGATCGCGGTGCGGGTGGGCGGGATCGCGGTGATCGTGCTGGTCATCGCGTGGGCCAACGTGATCAACCTGCTGCTGGCGCACGCCCTCGGGCGGCGGCGGGAGATCGCGCTCCGGCTGGCGCTCGGCATCTCGCGGGCGCGGCTGGTGCGGCTGCTGACGCTCGAGACGCTACTCATTGCCCTCCTCGCGGCGCTGGCCGCGCTCGGCGTGGCGTGGGGCGGTGGCAACGCCCTCCGTGCCCTTCTCCTCCCCGAAGTCACCTGGGCCACACCCGCGCTCGACTGGCGGGTGGCCGCCTTCACGGCGGCGGTGGCGTTCAGCTCGGCGCTCCTGGCCGGGCTCATTCCCGCGCTCCAGGCCAGCCGGCCGGTGCTCACCGAGGCGCTCAAGGCCGCGGGCCCGGGCAGCGGTCGCCGCCGCTCGCGGCTCCGGAATGCGCTGGTGATGCTGCAGGCCGGGCTCGCCGTGGTGCTGCTGGTCGGTGCCGGGCTCTTTGTGCAGAGCCTCCGGAACGTGGAGGGCCTCGACATCGGCTACGACAGCGGCCAACTGCTCTTCGGTGACGTGCAGTTCGAGGAGGGCAGCGAACCGCCGGCGGCCACGCGCGCCGCCGCCGCCACGGAGATCGCCGAGCGACTCCGCGGGCGGCCGGGGATCGAGGTGGTGGCGCGGACGGCCATCCCGCCGCTCTACGGCTTCAGCTTCACCACCTTCTACTTTGGCGCCGACTCCGCCGGCTCGCTCGGCGTCAACCTCCCCACCTTGTCGGAAGTGACGCCAGAGTATTTCCAGGCCACGGGGATCCGCCTGCTGGCGGGCCGCAACTTCACGGCGTCGAACGGCGGCACGCCTCCCGACGAGGTGATCGTCAACGAGGCCACCGCCCGCGTCCTCTGGCCCGGGAAGGATCCGCTGGGGCAGTGCCTGCAGTTCCGCGCGCGCACCAACCCCTGCGTGCCGGTGGTGGGCGTGGTGGAGACGGTGCGGCGCGAGCGGGTGCTCGAGCCCGAGTCGAAGGGCCAGTTCTACCTGCCGGTGGGCAGCAAGTGGGCCTACTCCGCCGGCGAGACGATCGTGGTGCGCGCCGCCGTGAACGGCACCGCCACGGCGAGCGCGCAGCTGCAGGAGGAGCTCCGCCGCGCCTTCCCCGCCGGCCTGGCGCGCGTCACGCCCATGACGAAGAACCTGGAGCGCGAGTATCGCCCGTACCGCCTCGGCGCCACGCTCTTCACGGCCTTCGGCCTGCTGGCGCTCCTGGTGGCGGTGATGGGCATCTACAGCACCATCACCTACGACGTGCGCCAGCGCACCCATGAGTTCGGCGTCCGCGTGGCGCTCGGCGCCGGCATGGCGACGCTGGTGCGCCAGGTGGTGGGCGAGGGGCTCCGCACGGTGGCCGTTGGCGTGGCAGCCGGCGTGGCGGCGGCAGTGGCGGGGGGCAAGCTGATCGCGGCGCTGCTGTACGGGACGGCGCCGGGGAACCCGGCGGTGCTCGCCGGGGTGGCACTGGTCCTCCTCGTGGTGGCGGCGCTCGCCGCGGCGCTGCCCGCGTGGCGGGCGGCGCGGACCGATCCGCTCGTGGCCCTCAAGCAGGACTAGCCCGGCGCCCTCCCATGCCGCAGGTACACCGCCGGCATCAGGAAGAGGTTCAGCACGGTGGAGGTCACGAGCCCGCCGAGGATCACCACCGCCATCGGATGCTCGATCTCGTGCCCTGGCTGGGCCCCGGCGAGGACGATCGGCACGAGCGCCAGCGCCGTCACCAGCGCCGTCATGACGATCGGCGTGAGGCGCTCTTCCGCCCCGCGCAGGACCAGCTCCCGCCCGAACGGCACGCCCTCCTCCATCTCCAGGTGCCGGTAATGGCTGAGGAGCATGATGCCGTTCCGCCCGGCGATGCCGAGGACGGTCACGAACCCCA
>JBGAOL010000393.1:0-3812 GCA_044221825.1 Gemmatimonadales bacterium | reverse complement strand
GTGGTGTTCTCGCCCTCGAAGATGCCGTGGCTCCGGTTGGGGTAGGAGAGGAGCTTGAACTGGGCGTTGGCGGCCACGAGGGCGTTGATGAGGCGCTCGCTGCCCTGGTAGTGGACGTTGTCGTCGCCGGTGCCGTGGACCAGGAGCAGGCGGCCGCGGAGCTGGGCCGCGTAGGTGAGCGGGGAGCTGGCCACGTAGTAGCGCTCGCCGTCGCCGCCTGGCAGGCCCATGTAGCGCTCCTGGTAGATGGAGTCGTACAGGTGCACGTCGGGGACGGGCGCCACCGACATGCCCACCTGGAAGAGGTCGGGGGCGCGGAAGAGCAGGTTGAGGGTCATGGAGCCGCCACCGCTCCAGCCCCAGACGCCGATGCGAGTGGAATCCACCCAGCGCCACTGGCGCATGGCGCGCGCCACGCCGGCCTGGTCTTCGGAGGCCAGGACGCCGATCTGGCGGTAAATGGACTTCCGCCAGGCGCGGCCCCGCAGCGACGGCGTGCCGCGGTTGTCGAACGACACCACCGCATAGCCCATCTGCGTCAGCATCAGGTGCCATTCATCGTTGGCGCCCCAGCTGTCGGTGGCGGTCTGGCTCGCGGGCTCGCCGTACACGTGGAAGAGGACGGGGTAGCGCTTGGTGGAGTCGAAGTCCACCGGGTACATGACGAAGCCGTCGAGGCTCACCCCGTTCCCCGCATCCACCCGCACGAACTCGCTCCTGCCCTTCCGCAGGAGCCCATAGCGGCGCTTGAGCTCGGCGT
Organism: Gemmatimonadales bacterium; assembly: GCA_044221825.1. GTDB lineage: Bacteria > Gemmatimonadota > Gemmatimonadetes > Gemmatimonadales > GWC2-71-9 > JADJOM01. The sequence goes on along the minus strand of JBGAOL010000393.1, from coordinate 3,052 downwards.
TGTCGGCCAGGACGCGCACCACGCCATGGCCCGGCAGGGTGACCAGCTCCGTCACCGGCGGGGTGGTGAAGTTGGAGTAGGTGTGGATGGCGAAGCGCGCGCCGGGCGCGATCTGGTAGCGGTGCGTGCCCGGCTGGCCCGCGGGCGAGAGTCGTTCCGGCGCCGCGCCGCTCGTCAGTGAGGCGCGGTAGAGGTAGCGCTGCGTCGGGTTGTCCGGCGAGGCGGTGAAGTAGATCCACCCGCCCGCCACGTCCACCTGCAGCACGTCGGCGATGTCGAAGGCGCCGGGGGTGAGGAGGCGGACGTCCTTCCCGTCGCGCGAGATGCTCCAGGCGTGGCGCCAGCCGTCGCGCTCGCTGATCCAGAGGAAGCGGGCGCCGTCGGCGAGCCAGTCCCAGGTGTCCACCACGTTGACCCAGGCGCTGTCCTGGTCCACGAACACCGGGCGGGTCCGTCGCGCGAGATGCTCCAGGCGTGGCGCCAGCCGTCGCGCTCGCTGATCCAGAGGAAGCGGGCGCCGTCGGCGAGCCAGTCCCAGGTGTCCACCACGTTGACCCAGGCGCTGTCCTGGTCCACGAACACCGGGCGGGTGGCGCCGGTGCCGGCACTGCCGAGGAGGATCGTGAGGGTGTTCTGCAGCCGGTTCAGGTGCTGCATGACCAGCTCGGTGGAGTTGGCCGCCCACTCCATCCGCGCCAGGTAGATGTTGCGCGGGTCGGCGCCCGGCAGCTTCATCCAGGTGGTGCGGCCGCCCGCGGCGCTCACCACGCCCACGCGCACGGCGGAGTTGGTGGCGCCCGCCTTGGGGTACTGCACCGGCACCACGTGGCTGTACAGGCTGTCGGTGGTGTTGAGGAGCAGGAAGTCGCGGACGCCGGAGGCGTCGAGTTGCCAGTAGGCGATCTTCGTCCCGTCGGGGCTCCAGCGGAAGCCGTCGCGGTCGTCGAACTCTTCCTCGTAAACCCAGTCGAAGGTGCCGTTGATGGTGGTGCGGGAGCCGTCGGTGGTGAGGGCGGTGACGTGGTTGTCGCTCACCCGCTCGACGTAGAGGTTGTGCTCGCGGACGTAAGCCACGCGGTCGCCCTGGGGGGCGAACTTGGCGAACATGAGCGTCTGCGGCTTCGCGCCGGGGCCGCCGAGCTTTGTGAGGCGGCCGGTGGCCAGGTCCAGCACCCAGTAGTCACCGCGGGTGTTGTAGCGCCAGACACGCGCGGTGTTGGTGAAGAGGAGCAGCTTGGTGCCGTCGTCCGAGAAGCGGAAGCTGGCGGGACGGAGCGGCACCGAGTCGCCGGCGGGAATGAGCTGGCGGGCTTCCACCAGCGTGGTCTTGGCGCCGGTGACCGGGTCCACCCGGATGAGGTCGGCGCCCGGGCTCCCGGGGCGACGCTCGGAGGAGAAATATGCCGTGCCGTCCGGCGTCCAGCGGTAGGGCGGCACGGGCGTGCCGGCAAAGAAATTCGAGTTGAAGAGCAGGTCGAGCGTCACGGTGCTCGAGTCGGCGGGGGCCACGCCCTGGGCGGTGAGCGGGGCGGCGAGCAGGAGCAGGCCCGCGGCGAGCGAGTGGAGCGGACGGCGCATCAGGGACATTCCGGCTGGGAGTCGGGTGGAACGTAGCACGGGATCTGGCAGGATGCAGGACCGGCGCGACGCCTGCGGGGGAGGCGCCACTCTCCCGGCCGGGGGAGGCGACGTTTCCGGGGCCCGGGCCCGGCTTTGCGCCCGCTGCCACGGTGGCCCGACTCTTGTAGGTTCCCCGGGTCCCGGGCGAGCGGCGCCCGGACCGGACCTCTTCCCCGGATGGGCGCATGCGCATTCTCGTGACCGGCGGCGCCGGCTTCATCGGCAGCCACACCACCGTCGAGCTCCTCAAGGCGGGCCACGAGGTGGTGGTCCTCGACAACTTCAGCAACAGCAAGCCCGAGGCGGTCCGCCGCACCCAGGAGCTCGCCGGCCGACCCTTCACCTTCGTGAAGGCCGACCTGCTCGATGCTCCCGCCCTCGACGCCATCTTTGCCCAGCACCGCCCCGAGGCGGTCATCCACTTCGCCGCCTTCAAGGCCGTGGGCGAGAGCGTGGCGCTGCCGCTCAAGTACTACCACAACAACATCACGGGGACGATCCTCCTCTGCGAGGCGATGGTGCGCCATGGCGTGAAGACCATGGTCTTCAGCTCCTCGGCCACCGTCTACGGCAATCCGGCGTCGGTGCCCGTCACCGAGGACTTCCCGCTCTCCGCGCTCAACCCGTACGGCCAGACCAAGCTCCTCATGGAGTACGTCTTCCGGGACCTCCACCGGGCGGACCCCACCTGGAACATCGCGCTGCTGCGCTACTTCAACCCGGTGGGCGCGCACCCGAGCGGGCGCATCGGCGAGGACCCGAACGGCATCCCCAACAACCTCTTCCCGTTCATCACCCAGGTGGCGGTGGGGAAGCTGCCCGAGCTCAAGGTCTACGGCGGTGACTACGACACGCCCGATGGCACCGGCGTGCGCGACTACATCCACGTGGTCGACCTGGCGATCGGCCACCTGAAGGCGCTCGAGGCGCTCAAGGGGAAGACGGGCTGCGTGGCCTACAACCTCGGCACCGGGCGGGGCAACAGCGTGCTCGAGGCGGTGCACGCCTTCGAGCAGGTGATCGGCCGGCCGATCCCGCACAAGATCGTGGACCGCCGCCCCGGCGATGCCGCCAGCTGCTACTGCGACCCGTCGAAGGCCTGGCGCGAGCTCGGCTGGAAGACCGAGCGCGACCTCCTCGCCATGTGCACCGACGCGTGGCGCTGGCAGTCCATGAACCCGCAGGGATTCCCGGAGGATTGAGGCGACGCTCGGCGCCGCCTGTTTCACCGCAGAGGCGCGGAGACGCGGAGGGCCGCAGAGGACCTGAAGGTGGAACGCGGGGCTCGCCCTGAGGCGAGCCCCGCGTTGTCTTGGTGGGTGTCGGTTCAGGCCCACCAGCGTATCCTGCCCGTGCTGCCAAACCACCCTCAATTCACTGCACTCCCCCTCAGGTGGGCTCCCCTCTCCGAGCGCAGTTTCTCTGCGGCCCT
>JBGAOL010000392.1:0-3823 GCA_044221825.1 Gemmatimonadales bacterium | reverse complement strand
GCAGTAGCCACGCGGGATTCCGCGCACTACACCGGCGGCAGTTACCTCAAGGTGGAGCTCGCCGGCGTGCACGCGACGCTGGAGCGGATCTCGGACGGAGAGTACCTCTGCCGGGCGGACGGCGAGTCGCTGGCGCAGGTGTCCGCGGGCTGCCGCCGCCTCTCCACCACGCTCGCGCGGCTCGGCATTGCGCACCGCTTCGAGCTGTACGGCGACGACGACATCCTGCTCGAGGATTTCGGCACCGACTGAGTCCTCGCTTGCTTGCGGCGCGCGCCGCGGCGCGGCAGCTTCCGCCAGCCGTCCCGCCCCTTTCTTGCCCCAGCCGGTGGCCCCGATGACCGCGACCTCTTCCCGCCGCGAGTTCCTGACGCTGGGTGCGGCCCTGCCGCTGCTGGCGCGCCTGCCCTGGCCGGCCCAGCCGCCACGCCTGCCCGCCCCCGGCCAGCTGGCCGCCGACCCCTTCCCGCTGGCGCAGGTCCGGCTCCTCCCCGGGCCGTGGCACGACGCCATGCGGGTGAACCAGCGGTTCCTGCTGGCGCTCGACACCGACCGGCTGGCGCACTTCTTCCGCGTCACGGCGGGGCTCCCGTCGCCCGCGGAGCCGTACGGCGGGTGGGAACGCCCCGAGTGTGAGCTGCGCGGGCACTTCGTGGGGCATTACCTCTCGGCCACGGCGCAGATGTACGCCCAGACGGGCGAGGCGGTGTTCCGGGAGCGGAACGCGCGCCTGGTGTCAGCGCTGGCGGCCTGCCAGCAGGCGCATGGCGACGGGTACCTGAGCGCGTTCCCCGGGGAGTACTTCGACCGGCTCAAGGCGGGCACGCGGGTGTGGGCGCCGTTCTACACCTTCCACAAGATCCTGGCGGGGATGGTGGACGCCCACCAGCTGGCGGGGAACGCCGAGGCGCTGCGGGTGGCGGAGGGGATGGCGGACTGGACGGCGGCGTGGGTGGCGCCGCTCGACGACGCGGCGATGCAGAAGGTGCTCGACGTGGAGCACGGCGGCATGAAGGACACGCTGCTCCAGCTGGGCCGCCTGACACGGGACGGGCGCACGCTGGCGCTGGCGCGGCGGTTCCGGCACCGCAAAGTGATGGACCCGCTGGCGGCCGGTCGCGACGAGCTCACCGAGGTGCACGGCAACACCACGATCCCGAAGGTGCTGGGTGAGGCGCACGACTACGAGCTCTCGGGCGACGAGGCGGCGCGCCTCGCGGCCGTCCGGTTCTGGGCCATGATCGCGGAGCACCGCGCCTACGCCACCGGCGGCTCCACGAGCGACGAGAGCTGGTCGGGCCACCCCGACGACCTCCGCGGGACGCTCCGCGCCACCACGCAGGAGACGTGCACCAGCTACAACATGCTCAAGCTGACGCAGCAGCTCTTCACCTGGACGGGGGACCCGGCGTACGCCGAGGTCGCGGAACGGCTGATCTGGAACGGGATCCTGGGCACCCAGCACCCGGAGGATGGTGAGAAGCTCTACTACACGCCGCTCGAGGGCGGGCACTGGAAGCTCTTCGGCAGCACCGACCAGGCGTTCTGGTGCTGCTACGGGACGGGCGTCGAGAACTTCGCCAAGGCAGGCGACGGGATCTACTTCCGGGATGCGCACGGGCTGTTCGTGAACCAGTTCATCAGCTCGGAGCTCTCGTGGCCGGAGCGGGGGCTCACGCTGCGGCAGGAGACCGGGTTCCCGGACGCGGAGCGCATCACGCTCCGGGTGAGTGTCACGCGCCCCGTGCGGCTGGCGCTCCGGGTCCGCGTGCCGTCATGGCACACAGGTCACGGAACGGTCCAGGTGAACGGCGAGACGCTGGCCGACCAACCGCTCAGGAGTGGCACCTACCTGGTGCTGCAGCGCACCTGGCGCGACGGAGACCTGGTGGAGCTGGACCTGCCGAAGGCACTGGACGTGGCACCGCTGCCCGGCGACCCCACGCTGCAGGCCGTCTTGGTTGGGCCGATCGTGCTGGCGGGGCTGCTCGGTGAGGCGGGCATCACGCCGGCCAACCGCCGCGCGCGCGCGAGTGCGAAGGGGACGGAGCCGTGGGACGAGGCGGTGAACAAGGAGCTCGACCCGCTGCCTCCGCCCGTACCCGCGCTGCACTTCGCGAGCCCCGACCCGAAGACCTGGCTCACGGGCGGCGCGGCGACCACCACCGACGGCCAGGTGATCCGGTTCGTCCCGCTGTACCGCGCCATCGACACGCGCTACGCCGTGTACTGGCGCATCACCACCGGCTGAGCCGGCTTCGACGGAGTCCCCGGTGACCGACGCGATGCACCGCCGCGACTGGCTCCGCGCCGTGGGCGTGGCGGCCGCCGCGCCCGCCTTCCTCCCCACCGCCGGCGACGCGGCGGCCCCACCCGCCCCCGTGACGGACGGCGAGATCCTCCCGCTCACCTCGACGAGCGAGGTCTACCTGCCGCCGAAGGGCGACGGGGCGATGAAGTTCAGCTTCGACTTCCCGGAGCCGTCGGTGCGGTTCGGCGGGTATCGCTTCGGGCTGCTGGTGTTCAGCGACGAGAACACCTACGGGCTGGACCGGGAGCGGATGCGCGTGGAGCTGTCGGAGGAGGCGCTCACGCTGCGCTGTGACCGGCTGGTGTGGGCGGGCGGCCAGGCATCGGCGCCGGGCACGGTGGAAGTACGCTTCCGCCGGATGGCCAACGGCATCGAGTGGGACACCACGATCGGCATGGAGCGGCCAATCAAGGCTGTGACCACGGTGATCCGGGGCATCCCGCGCGGGCACCTCGCGCTGGCGGGCGGCGCCCCATACGACCCGGGCGACAACGAGGTGCTGGTGGCGTACCCGTTCGGCGGCGGGGACCTGCACGGCCCCGGCGCGGGGATCAGCGTCATGACGCCGGTGGCGGCCGTGGTCCCGGCCGAGGGCCCGGTGGTGGCGTTCTCCTCGCTCGATACCCAGGTGCGGCCGAAGCGATTCTTCTTCCAGCCCGGCGCGCGGGGGTATCGGGTGGAAGTGGTGCACGAGCACGATGCCTGGCGGACCAACAAGTTCCTCACCACCCCGGCGTGGCGCCTCACGTTCGCCGGGAGCGTGGATGAGGCGGTGGCGCCGCACTTCGCCCATGTCGAGCAGGCCTACGCCCTCCCGCCGCTCGCGACCCGGAGCGACCTCCCGCCCTGGGTCCACCAGCTCCAGCTGGTGGTGACGCTCCACGGCCAGCACTACACCGGCTTCATCTTCAACGACTACCGGCAGCAGCTCGAGATTCTGCGCTGGATCGCCACGCAGATCGACCCGGCGCGGGCGCTCATCTTCCTCGCGGCGTGGGACGGGCGCTACTACTGGGACTACCCGCGCTACGAGCCCGACCCGCGGATGGGCGGGGAGGCGGGCTTCCGCACCCTCATCACCGAGGCCCGAACGCTCGGCTTCCACATGATGCCGATGTTCGGCACCAATGCGGCGAACCGGAAGCTGCCGGGCTGGGAGCGGTACAAGAGCGGCGTCACCGCCAAGCTCGACGGCGACGTGTACAACCTGAACTGGGTGGACTGGAACAACGACCGGCACCAGGACGGGTGGCTGGCGTACATGAACCTGGCGGACGAGCGGTGGCGGGCGCACCTGCTGGGCCGCATCGACCACGTGATCCGCGCGTACGGCGTGGACGCCTACTTCCTGGACATCGTGGGCGGCCACGTCAACGCCACCAACGGCGACATGCACGAGGGCACGCGCCGGCTGGTGACCGACCTCCGCGGCCGGCACCCGGACGTGCTCTGCGTGGGGGAGATGCCGTACGACGCGCTGCACGGCTTCATCGGGATGTACCAGGCGGGGGG
>JBGAOL010000007.1:0-29723 GCA_044221825.1 Gemmatimonadales bacterium | reverse complement strand
CGCCCTTGCCACCACACGCCATCAGCACCAGCGCCACACCCGCCACCGTCATCGCACGCATCAGGAACCCGCCTCCGCGGAATTGAAGGGATGACCTTTGTGAAAAGGTTCACAAACATAATGCGCCGTCCCGAAAAGGGGGAGAGGGCCTAAATTCCCGCGATGCCTCCCGCTCCCCCGCCCTGCGCCGCCCTCGGCTCCCAGTGCCGAGCCCTCCCTGTCACCATCCTCATTGCCAGCTACAACAAGCCCGGCGACGTGCTGGACCCGGAGGCCACCTGGCTGCTGGGCCACACCGAGACGCTGGCGTTCCGGAACCTCCGGCGGGAGGGGAAGGATCTCCTGGTGGACGCCACCATGCGGGTCCGCTGCCGCCACCTCAAGCGGGACTCGGGGCTCCCCCCGGACCAGGTCCGCTGCGCCGCCCATGGATACACGGGGCTGGTGCCCGAAGATCCGTGGCCGGTCCAGCCGCGCCGGCTGGGGGAGGACCGCTTCCGGATCGTGGTGGGCGACGCCCAGGACGACGTGGCGCTACCCCTCCCGCCCCGCCAGCTCCCGGTGATCCCGGCCGAGGACGACATCAACCCTTGCTCGCTGGCACCCTGCACCACGGCGGACCACCGGCGCGGTTCGGCCTGCTGCCGGGACATGCAACTCGAGATCCGGTGCCCCGAGGACTCCTCCACGCTGGAGCTGCTGTTGCGGAACCGGCAGTCCCCGTACTTCTGCAAGGTGAGCCGCGAGCGGCCCGGGTGGATCGAGGGGGAGCTGATCAACACCTGCGACTACCTCGACGACGAGCGGCTCAACTGCACCCTGCACGGGCGGTCCCGCCCCGACGGCCGCCCCGCCAAGCCGGACCTTTGCAGCGAGTGGCCGGATGACGGCAAGGGACTGCACCCGGGATGTCTCTGGTACGATCCCCCGAAGAAGAAAGCCCACAGCACCTGACGCCCCCGAGTCAAACGGCGACGGGCCGGCCCCCTGGGGACCGGCTTCCGTCGGCGCCGTGGCCGGGCCGCTCAGTAGCGGCGCCGCCCGTTCACCCGCTGCAGCAGGGCGGTCACCGCCTCAGCCGGGCCGGTGACGGCCACCATGCGGTCAGTACGCGGATGAGTGAAGGTCACCCGGCCACTGGTGGAGTCGGTCGCCGCGTCCCGGGCCACGATGCCGGCCACCTGGGTGGCGGGCCCCACGATGGTCCGGACGATCTCACCGGACTCGAGCTGCTGGTCCACCGCCACCACTTCGGCCCCAGTGGCGCCCGGCTGCATCCGGAGGCGAACCACGGCCAGGCCAGGAAGGATCGGCAGGCCGGCCGCCTCCGCCTCGCCGGCGCCCACCGGCACCGTCCGCCAGAGCCCGGCCAGCCCCGGCTCCGAGGAGACGGGCGACGCCTTCACGTCCACGTCCTCCACCCGGAGGTCGGTCGGCAGGTCGGGGGCGGACTCCGCAACGGGACCGCCCGCAACGCCGGGAGGATCGGTCTCGACGGCCTTGGCCACGAGCAACGCGCCCTCGCCGGTCCCCGACCCCACCTGGACCAGCCGAGGCGCCGGGGAGCGCCGGGGCAGCGCCCGGGATACGGGGGTAGCGACGGCGATGGTAGGGGCGGGTGCTGGAGCAGCGTCGGAGGTAGCGGGATGGGTCGAAGGGGCGGCGACAACCGGCGGGGCCGCGAGGGCCGCCTCGTGCACCGGCGGTCGGCGCCAGACGGTGAGGCCCAGGGCCAGCCCGGCAACGCCAGCGGCCACGGCGGCCCGCCGCATCCACTGTGCGCGTCTCGCCACACCGGCAGCGTGCCGGGCCCGCAGTTCCTCGAACGGCGGGGCCACCACGCTCGGCGGGGAGCCAAGGCGGGCCAGGATGGCGGTCGTCCGGTCACGCAGCGCCGCTGCCTCATCCCGCCGAGACTGGCAGGTGGGGCAGCGGGCGAGGTGCCGTTCGATCTCGATGGCCTGCGACCGGCTCAGGGCCTGGTCGAGGTAGGCGTGGACTTCGTCGTCAGGAATGTGCCGCACGGGCTTGGTGTTCCATCCGGTCATAGGCGTCCACGAGCCGCTTGCGCGCCCGGGCCAGCGTGGTGCCAACGGCCCCCACGGCCAGCCCGGTCTGCTGGGCGATCTCAGGATAACTGAGCCCGGCATCCCACAACAGGAGGACCTCACGGTCCCGCCGGGTCAGGGTGGCCAACGCCTCGTCCACACGGGCCCGGCGCTCATCTTCCTCGACCATGAGGTCGGCGGCGACGGGAGAGGACGGGAGGGTGATCGGATCGTCCTTGAGAAGCGTCAGGTGGCGCTTGCGGCGGACCGCCGCACGCGCCTCGTCACGGGCGAGGTTCGCCGCCACAGCGAAGATCCAGGCACGCGGCTTCTCCGGCCGGTGATTCATGGCGCGGATGAAGACCTCCTGCGCCAGGTCGTGCGCCCGGTCGGCGTCCCAGACCTTCCTGTAGAGGAACCGGACCACGGTGGCATACGTGGTACGGTAGAGCTCCTCGAGTTCGTCGCCCATCGATACGCTCCCGAAGCGGACGAGCCAATCCTGGCGGCGCGGCGACCGCGCCGCTGTGCCCTGTGAGAGTAGGACGTGCGGTAGCCTTTTGGGCCACACAGCATTGGGGCATTCCGGGGACGGTTCACTTCGCAACGCAACCGCCTGACCTCACCACATTGGATCCTACCCCAGGCCAGGATCCCCACAAGGCATACGCCAAAAGGGGCCGCCCGGTTCTCGGACGGCCCCTCGGCGCAATGGTGGCGGCGCCTAGTGCTGGGCGTGCTCCATCTCGCCGGCCTCGTGGCTGTGGCCGTGGCCGCTCTCGCGCGCCAGGGTGATGGCGGCAAGCCGCGGGCTCACCATCGGGAAGGTGCGCCCGAAGAGGCCGTAGGCGAGCAGGAAGAGGCCGAGGAACATGGCCGTGGGCCCGAGCTCAGGGAGCGCGAACACCGGCCCCGGCTCCTTGGTGACCGACGGCAGCACCATCAGGTAGCGTTCCACCCAGAGCGTCGTGAGGCTGATGGTGGCAAAGAGCCCGAGCGTCACCGGGGTCTTCTTGGGCGCCACGCCGAGCAGGCCGATGAAGGGGATGACGAACATCCCGAGGAACACCCAGGTGCCGATGGGCCGCCACTCCCCCCACAGCCGGGCGAAGACGAAGCCGGTCTCCTCGGGGAGGTTGCCGTACCAGATCACCAGGAACTGGGCCCACATGAGGTAGGTCCAGAACACCGAGAAGCCGAAGATGAGCTTGCCGAGGTCGTGGCGCTGCTTGGGGCTCACCCACTGGGCGATGCCGATGTGGTTGCGGCCGTAGAGCATCATGAGCGCCAGCAGCGTGTGGGCGCCGAGGAACGAGCCCATGAAGTACCAGCCGCCGAACAGGTTGGAGAACCAGTGCGGCTGGAGCGCCATCATGGTGTCGAACGCCACCATCGTGAACACGATGGCGTAGAGCACGGCGTACACCGGGGCGAGGACGGCGATCCGCTCCTCGTTCCGGACCAGCCCGGCGAGCGAGCTGTCGAAGCCCTTCAGGCACCAGTCATACCAGCCGGCGCGGCCGCCGCTCACCAGGGCGCGGGTTTCCTTGAGGTCCGGCAGCATGTCGGCCAGGACCAGCTGGAAGCCCACCCAGTAGAGCAGCGCCAGCCCCACGCCGAGCCGGGCGAACATGAACCCGTGCGACAGCCAGATCTCCTTGCCGTGGCCGAGGCCGTGCATCTCGGGGAAGATGTGGTGGTAGCCGACGGTGAAGATGAGGATGAAGCCGACGAGCGACACCGGGAAGAAGAAGAACGGCGCCGCCTCGGCGAAGCGGATGAGGAGGCCCGACCACTTGGCCTTGGTGATCTTCTGCACCGCCACGAAGGCGAAGCTGCCGCCGGTGAGGCCGGTGAAGTACACCCAGTTGACGTGGAAGAGGTGCCAGGCGCGGTCCGCCTGCTCCCCGGAGAGGGACAGGGCGAAGATCGCGGCCCCGACCACCGCGAGGGCGGCGCCGAGCCCCACGAAGAGCCCGTACTTGCCGGTGACCGCCCGCTGGGCGATCTGCTCACGCACGGCGGCCATCAGTTCGCTCCTCCCGGTGCCGCGGGCGTGACGGCCACCGCCGCCGCCTGCAACTGCCGGACGTAGTTCACGATCTCCCAGCGCGCATCGCGCCGGACCTTGTCGCCGTAGCGCGGCATGACGCCGCGGCCGTAGCGGATGATGCTGTAGAGGTAGCCGTCGCTGTAGCCGCGGGCCCGGTCCGTGAGGAGCGACGGGGCGGCCACCTGGGCGCTCACCACCGCGTCCGCCGCGCCGGTGTTGCCGTGGCAGACCGCGCAGAAGGTGTGGAAGAGCGTGTCGCCCTTGGCGGAGGCGGGCTGCCCGGCGAGCGGGTTGACCAGCTTGTCCGCCGTGGTGGTGTTGGCCACGCCCCACTCGGCCGACCAGTCGGCCTCGCCGCCCGTGATGGGCACCGTGCCGGGCACGGTGTTGCGGGGCACGTCGAGCCGCTGGTAGGGAAAGACCGCCGGCTGCTGGTACATGCCGTCGAACCAGGGCACGAGGCGCATGGCGTCGTCCGGCGACGGGACGTCGTTGTAGTAGAAGTCGCAGCCCGTGGCGGCGAGGGCCAGGGCGAGGACGGCGAGCTTACGCCGCATGACGGACCTCCACGGAGCCGGCTTCCTTGAGCATGCGCTCGAGGCCCGGGACCTCCCCGGCGGCACAGGGGACGAAGATGCCGATCCGGTCGTCGCTGAAGCTGCCATCGTAGGCCAGGCCGGTGGTCGGGTTGCGGAGCGAGAGGATGATGACGCCGGCCACCGTGGAGAGGGCGCCGATGAGCACCATCAGCTCGAACATGAACACCACGTAGGGCGGCACCGTGGCGATCGGCTTGCCGCCCACGAGGAGCGGCCAGTCGAGCGACATCCAGAAGGTCATCGCCACGCCGGCGGTGACGCCGGTGAGGCCGCCGATGAGCGTGAACAGGCGCACCGGGCTCGAGGTGATGCCGAGGGCGTCCTCGAGCTCGTGGTTGGGGGCGGCCGAGTAGACGGTGAAGTCCTTGCGGCCCTTGGCCCGGAGCGCCGTGATGGCGTCACAGGCCGCGTCAATGTGCTCGAAGCTCGCGAGCACGCCGGGGACGGCGCGGGCCATCAGTGGCCTCCCTTGCGGAGCCGGGGCATCGGGATCTGCTCCTTGATCTCCTGGATCGCCACCACCGGGAAGGTGCGGGCGAAGAGCAGGAACCACATCGAGAACCAGCCGAACGAGCCGGCGAGGATCCCCCAGTCCGCCCAGGTGGGCGTCATCTGGCTCCAGGCGTAGGGGAGGAAGTCGCTGGTCAGGCTGTTGATGATCACGTAGCGCTCGAACCACATCCCGATGTTGATGAAGATCGAGATGACGAAGAGCGCCGTGAGGTTGGTGCGGATCTTCCGGAACCACAGCAACTGCGACACGAACGCGTTGCAGATCACCATGGTCCAGCCGCCCCACCACATGGGGCCGAAGAGCCGGTTCCAGAAGGCGGTCTGCTCGAAGGTGTTGTTGCTGTACCAGCCGATGAAGTACTCCATCCCGTAGGCGTAGAACAGGATGCAGCCGGTCAGGAGCGTCAGCTTCGCCAGGTTGTCGAAGTGATACTCCGTGATCATGTGCTCGATCTTGAACGCCTTGCGGAGCGGGATCAGGATGGTGAACACCATCCCGACACCCGAGTAGATGGCGCCCGCCACGAAGTACGGGGCGAAGATGGTGCCGTGCCAGCCCGGGATGATGGACATGGCGAAGTCCCAGGACACCACCGAGTGCACCGAGAGCACCAGCGGGGTGGCCAGCGCCGCCAGGTACAGGTAGGCCCGGCTGTAGTGGCGCCACTGGTGGTGGGTGCCCTTCCAGCCCAGCGAGAAGAAGCCGTACACCTTCTTGCGCCAGCCCGTCACCATGTCGCGCGCCGCGGCGATGTCCGGCACCAGGCCGACGCAGAGGAACGTGGTGGACACCGTGAGGTAGGTGGAGATGGCGAAGACGTCCCACACCAGCGGCGACTTGAAGTTGGGCCAGAGCCAGCGCTGGTTGGGATAGGGCAGCAGCCAGTAGAAGAACCACTGGCGCCCGATGTGGATGATCGGGAAGAGGCCCGCCGTCATGACCGCGAACACCGTCATGGCCTCCGTGGCCCGGTACACCGCGGTGCGCCACGGCGAGCGGAACAGGAAGAGGATGGCGGAGATCAGCGTGCCGGCGTGGCCGATGCCGACCCAGAACACGAACGTGGTGATGTAGACCGACCAGAAGACCGGCGGGGTGTAGCCCGCGAGGCCGAGGCCGTCCTTGAGCAGCATCACGAACGTGAGGGCGCCCACCAGGAAGAGCCCCACCGCCCCGGCCAGGAGCAGGAAGTAGCCCTTGTCGGCCGTCCCGAGCGTGTTGACGACGTCCCGCGTGACCTCATGGTGGGTCTGCGTGGGGACGGTCGGGTCGTGGGCGCCGTGCGCCGCGTGCGCGTCGAGGGTAGTGGCCATCGGATCAGGCCTCCGTCCGGTGCACGACCTTCGCGAGGTACGTCACCGCCGGGCGAACGTTCAGGAGGTCGAGGACGTGGTAGCCACGCGAGTCGGCGCCCGCCTTGGTCACCCGCGCCTCGGGATCGGTCATGTCACCGAAGGTGATGGCGCCGGAGGGGCAGGCCTGGGCGCAGGCCGTGACCACGTCGCCATCGCGGAGCTTGCGGTCCTCGAGGCGCGCCTGGTGCTGGGCGCCGCGGATCCGCTGCACGCAGAAGGTGCACTTCTCCATGACGCCCCGCGCCCGCACCGTGACGTCCGGGTTGAGCTGCAGGTTGAGCGGCGCCGGGAAGGCCTTCTTGTTGTAGGCCAGCCAGTTGAAGTAGCGGACCTTGTAGGGGCAGTTGTTGCCGCAGTAGCGCGTGCCCACGCAGCGGTTGTACACCTGGCCATTGAGGCCGTCCGGCGTGTGGTACGCCGCGTACACCGGGCAGACCGGCTCGCAGGGCGCGTTGTCGCAGTGCTGGCAGAGCATCGGGAGCACGCGGGCCTGCAGCGGCTCGCCCTCCTCCCCGCCCTCCCAGTAGCGCTCGATGCGCATCCAGGACATCTCGCGGCCGCGCAGGATCTCGCTCTCGCCGACGAACGGGATGTTGTTCTCCGCGTAGCAGGCCGTGACGCAGGCCGAGCACCCCGTGCAGCGGCCCAGGTCGATGACCATGCCCCACATCGGGTTCTCGTTGGCGTAGGCCCCGTGCTTCCGCTTCTCGCGCTGCGCTTCGTCGAAGCCCTTGATGGCCTCGACCTCGCGCTCGGTGTTCACCTCGTGCTCGCCATGGCCCTCCTCGGCCAGCGCCTCGAGCGGGGTGAGCCCGCGCTTGGCCTGGTCGAGCGTGAGCCAGTTGACGATGCCGCGGCCGAGCTGGCGGGTGGTGCCCTCCGTCTTGGCCACCTGCTTCCAGTTCATGGTCTTGATGACCTTGACCCGGGTGCCGAAGTACGGGAGGAAGCTGCCGGTGGCGGCGCCGTCCACGAGGTCGAGGACGTTGACGCCGCTCCCCGTGGCGAACCGGCCGTAGCTGGTGTGCCCGAAGCCCATCGGCACCGAGACCACCCGCGGGTGGATGCCCGGGAAGACGTAGGCCGGCGCCTCGATAGTGCCGTGGGGCGACTCGAGCCGCAGGATCTCGCCCTCGCGGACGTTCATCTCCTTGGCGGTGTCGGGGTGGATCTCCACCCACGCATGCCAGGTGATGCGGGTGACCGGGTCCGGCAGCTCGAGCATCCACGGCCGGTTCGCGAAGCGTCCATCACCCAGGACCGAGGGCGAGGGCATGAGCCAGAACGCATCCTCGCCCTCGGGACCGTCGAAGGCCGGGGCGCTGAAGGCCACCGCGCTCGCGGCGCCCGCGGCCAGCTTGACGGGGGCGGCCGGCGCGTCGCCGTAGACGCCGCCCTTGGCCAGCGCGGCGCGCCAGGCGTCCTCGCTGCCCACCGCCTTGAGCCACTGCGCCTTGAGGTGCGCCTCGTAGCTCGGCGCGCTGAACGCCGCCAGCGGGCCGCCGAGCTTCTGCGCGGTCTTGAGCAGCAGGTCGCCCGTGGCCATGCCGGGGAAGACCGGCTCCATGACCGGCTGGAGCAGGTTGCTGACGCCCTTCCGCGAGCGCGCGTCGTCCCAGCGCTCGAGGGCGTGGAGGTTGGGCAGGAGGAGATCGCAGAGGGCCGCGGTCTCGTCGAGGTAGAGGCTGGTGCTCACCTTGAAGGGCACCTTCGCGAACTTGCCCGCGAAGTCGGCCTTCTTCGGCATGGCGTAGGCCGGGTTGGCCTCGTGCACCAGCACCACGCTGGTGGCGCCGCCCGCGAAGCCCTCCACCACCGCGAGGAGCGCCGCGTAGCCGTCGCCGCCGGCGTCCTGGTCGGCGCCGTAGCGCACCGTGGTGCCCACGTTGCCGGCGATGTAGTTGAGCAGGTTGACGGCGGCGCAGAGCTCGGCCGCGCCCCGGTGCTGCGCCGGGATGCCGCCGGCCACCGCCAGGCTCGGGCTCGCCGAGGCGAACTCGCGCGCCACCCGCTTGATGACCTCGGCGTTGATGCCGCTGGCCTCCTGCGCCTTCTCGGGCGTGAAGGCTGCAAGCGCGCCGCGGAGCGCGTTGGCGTCCGCCGGGTTGCCGCTCCGCTCCGACAGGAGGACGTTGGCCATGGCCAGCACGATGGCCGCCTCGCTGCCCGGCCGCGGCGCCAGCCACTCGTCGGCGTTCATGCCCGTCAGGCCCATGCGCGGGCTGAAGCTGACGTGCTTGGCCATCTCGCCGTTCTTGAAGCCGTGCGCCTCGGCGAAGCCCAGCTGGGTCTCGACCGGCGACACCCAGGCGCCATCCAGGAAGTCGGCGCCGAAGGAGACGATGTACTTCGCCCGGGCGAAGTCGTACACCGGCACCTCGTTGAGGCCGAACACCTGTTGGCTGGCCTGCCGGATCGGCTCGGCGCTGAACGGCTGGTAGGCCACCACCTTGCCGCCCTGCGCCGCCGTCCACGCGGCGAGCAGGTCGCTGAAGGTGCCGCGGTTGGCGCCGTTGATGACGGCGAGCTTGCCGCCCGCACCCTGGAGCTTCTGCACCAGCAGGGCGATCGCGTCGTCCCAGGTGATGTCCTTGAAGCTGCCGTCGGCCTGACGGGCCTTCGGGCCCGTCAGGCGATCGGGGTTGTAGAGCCCCTGCAGCGCCGACTGGCCGTGGGCGCAGAGCTTGCCGGCGTTGACCGGGTGCTCCGGGTTGCCCTCGAGCTTGATGGCGCGGCCCTCGCGCGTCCGCACGTGCAGGCCGCAGCCCGCGCTGCACTCGGTGCAGGTGCTGGCGTACCACGTGGAGAGGCCGGGCACCTGGTCCTCGGACTGCACCAGGTACGGAATGAGCTTCTCCACCTTCTGGGTGGAGCAGCCCGAGACGACCGCCGCGCCGGCGCCCGTGACTCCGAGCACCTGCAGGAAGCGGCGGCGATCGAGACCTTCGCGGGGAGTGGAATCCGACATTGATGCTCCGGTGACCCGTCAGCCCTCAGGAACGCGCAGGCACCCGCCCAGCCTCAAGCCGAGGCCCGGCGGCAAACCCCTGCTAGTAGTGACACGCCGTGCAGTCGCGGTTGACGCCCCGCTGGACGTGGCACGTGATGCAGAAACCCATGTTGTTGATGTTCTGGACCTTGAAGACCTGCGGCATCCGGGCGACGTCGCCGTGGCAGGTCTGGCAGGCGTTGGGGCCCAGCACCTTGATGTGGCGCATGTGCGGGAAGTGCACGTGCCGCGCCACGCTGTGGATGCGCACCCACTCCACCGGCTGCTTGGCGTTGTAGGCGTCGCGCAGCTTCTTGATCTCGGCCTTGTCGCTCGAGTCGCGGCCGCTGACGATCAGGTGGCAGCCCATGCACGTCGCCATGCTCGGGATGCCGGGTTCCGACGCCTCGGCCACCGAGTAGTGGCAGTACTGGCACGGCGTCTTGTTGACGCCGACGTGGATGTCGTGACGGAAGAAGATCGGCTGCTTCGGGCCCTTGAGGCCCGCGGAGTCCTCAACGGAGAGCACCCAGGGCCGGGGAGGCTGGGCGGGTGCCTGCTGGGCAGTCGAGGAACCCTCGAAGAGGATCACCGCCCCAAGGGCAAGGAGACCCGTTCCGGCGGCGAGGAGAGCCAGCTTACGCATGCGCGCTCACGGCGATTGTGAATTCTTTCACGAGAGGGCAACCCGTTGAACTCCCCGGATTTGCCGCGACAAGTATAGCCAGCACCCCAAGGAGCGCCAAACGCTGGACGAGGTGCTTTTCCGACTAGTGTATTCGGGTATCTCGGGCTAGCTGGCGAGGGTCCGGCGGGCCGCCGCCGGGTTGTCCGCCATCAGCCACTCGAGCTTGCGCTTGACGAAGCTCAGGAACGCGTCGGCCGCCTTCTGGTCGCCGACGTCGAGCGCGCACCAGCGGACCGGGCCCGTCCGCTGCGCCCCGCGGATCGCCGAGGCGATGGCCGCCGGCAGCCGGGGGATGGCGAGGGCCCGGGACTCTTCCTGGTCCGCGATGGTGAAGGTGATGGCCGCGCCGCCCTGCATGACGTGAATCCAGCAGAGCTTGCGGTGCCCCACCGTGTACTCCCAGGCCCACGACTGCCAGTTGGCCATGTACTTCACGTGCTCGGTGACGCCCGGGAGCTTGAGCAGGCCTTCCCGCAGGCGGCGGAAGCGACTGGCCGGCCCCGCCGCCAGATCCTTGTAGGGCGCGACGCGGGCGGGCTCTTCCCGGGCGTTCTTGTACAACGCGGTCGCCCAGAAGGCGGCGGAACGCCCCATCAGCGGACTCCGGGAGAAAGCGAGGGTGGCGGAACGCCGGAATGTAATGGGGATGGGAGTCCCCTCCAAGACGTTCAGTCGTCCGTCGGGTCGTTGCGCACCGCCGTCGGCAGGGGCGGCACCGGCAGCCCGTTCCGTTCAAGGTAGCGAACCACCTCGATGCCCATGGCCCGCACCAGGGAGGCCTCGCGGCCGTCGAGCTCGGCCCGGAAGAGGATCTCGCGCCACGAGCGCATCACGTGGTCGGTCTGCCGGGTCTTGAAGAACTCGATGGCGCCGAGGGCGCGCTCCCAGTCGGCGAAGAGGCGCTCCTGCAGCTCCATGGTGGCCGGCTCGGCCGGCTTGCGGGGGGGCTTGATCGGTTTCCGCTCGCCCCCGCGCGCCAGCCAGGTCTCGTAGGCCATGATGGCCACGGCCTGCGCCAGGTTGAGCGACTTGTGGGCGGGATTGGTGGGGATGGTGACGAGCGCGGTGCAGCGGTCGAGCTCGTCGTTGGAGAGCCCCTTGTCCTCGCGCCCCACCACGAAGGCGGCGGGGCCCTGCTCGGCGCGCGCCACCAGTTCCGCCGCGGCGGCGCCGGGACGGTACACGGTGCGCTTGGCGGCGCGCTCGCGCGCGGTGAGGGCGACGCTCCAGTGGCAGTCGGCGAGCGCGTCGGCCACGGAGTCGTGGATGGTGATGCGCTCGATCAGGTCGGCGGTGTTGTGGGCGATGCCCTCGATGCGCCAGGCATCGAAGACGGCCGGCTGCACCAGGCGCACCTGCTCCAGCCCGAAGTTCTTGGCGATCCGGACGGCGCTGCCGATGTTGACGATGTCCTGCGGGGCCACCAGGACCAGGATGGGGGCGTTCGACATGGCCCCGAACCTACCGCCGGGGCAGCCGCGGGCGTAGGGGGCTAGGCCGGCGCCACCACCTGGGCCAGCAGGTCCACGAGGTCCTGCAGGGCGAAGGGCTTGGAGAGGACCGGCCGCCCCACCTCGGCCAGGAAGCGCGAGGCCTCGGGGGAGAGCACATCGCCGGTCATGAAGGCCAGGCGGCCGAGGGCGGGGTCGTGGCGGGCCTCGAGCTGGCGGTAGAACTCGTGGCCGCTCATGCCGGGCATGCGGAGGTCGCAGAGCACGGCATCGAAGGCGCGGGTGCCGAGGAGGCGGAGGCCCTCCTCACCGGAGTCCGCCAGCTCCACCTGCCAGCCGGTGCGGGTCAGGAACTTGGAGATGCTGCGCCGGATGTCCGGCTCGTCGTCGATGAGGAGGATGGCGCCGCGCTGCGTGGGCGGCGGGGCGGCGGCCGCCGGCCGGGCGGGGAGCGCCGGCGCGGGCGGGGCGGCGGCATCGAGGAGCGGCAGCTCCACCACGAAGCGCGCACCGCCGCCGGGCCGGGGGGAAGCGGCGATCTTGCCGAGGTGGTCGGCCACGATGCCCGCGCTCACGGAGAGGCCGAGCCCGGTGCCCTCGCCCTCGGGCTTGGTGGTGTAGAAGGGGTCGAAGATGCGGGTGAGGAGCTCTGGGGGGATGCCGGGGCCGTCGTCCTCCACCGTGAGGCGGGCCAGGCCGTCCTGCACGGCGAGCCGGATCCAGACGTGGCCCTGCTCGCGGACGCCGCGGATGGCGTGCTCGGCGTTGACCAGCAGGTTCATGAGCACCTGCTGCAGGTTGACGCTGTTGCCGGCCACCAGCACGGGCGCTTCCGGCAGCTCCACGTCGACGCTGATCTGGCGGCCGAGGAGCTGGTTGCGGCGCAGGGCGAGGGCGCCGCGCACCGGGTCGCGCAGGTCGAGGGGCAGCCGCTCGGCGCCCTGCCCGCGGACGTAGGTGAGCAGGTTCCGCACGATCTGGGCGGCGCGGTCGGTCTCCCCCTTGATGGCCTGCAGGGTCTCGAGCTGGCCGGCGTCGCGCGCCTCGGTGAGCAGCAGCTCCATGTTCACGAGGATGGAGGCGAGCGGGTTGTTGATCTCGTGAGCCATGCCGCCCACCAGCTGGCCGATCGCGGACATCTTCTCGGCCTGGAGGAGCTGGGCGGTGACGCGGCGCTGGTCGGTGACGTCCCGCGCGATGGCGAGGACCGCCGGCGCCCCGCCCTCCTCGACCAGCGGCGACATGGTCACCGCGGCGGTGCCGCGCTCGCCATCGGCCACGCGGAAACCCACCTCGAGGCCGCAGGACTCGCCGGCCAGCACCCGCGCCACCTGGGTGGCCATGAGCGCGGGCGTCTCCAGCGGCAGCCGGTCCGACCACGGGCTTCCCACCGCCTGCGCGGCCTGCACCTGCCACAGCCGCTCCGCCGCCGCGTTGAAGGAGGTGATGCGCCCCTGCGCGTCGAGGGTGAAGATGGCGTCGGTGGCGGCGGAGAAGAGGCGACGGTAGCGCTCCTCGGACTTCCGGATGGCCTCGCTGGCGCGGGCGGTGTGGTACCCGGCGCCCGCGTGGTCGGCGATCTGGGTGAGGCGGTCCACCTCGGTGGTGGCGAAGCCCTGCCCCGCGGGGCGCAGCAGGTGCAGCACGGCCACCACCCGGTTGTCGCCCCAGACGGGGACGGCGGCCAGGGCCACGGCGCCGAGGCGGGCGCGGGCGCTGTCGGGAAGGCGGCCGTCGCTGCCGGCATCCGGGGTGACGAAGAGGGCACCCTGCTGCGCCAGCATCCACCCGGCCACGCTGTCCACCAGCGGAAACGCCTGACGCACGCCGTCGGGGAGGATGCCGGCTGGCACGCCGCTCATGAGCCCCCCGTCCGCCGGCACCAGGGCCACCAGGGCGCCGAGCCCGCCGATGCCGTGGAACGCCGCCTCAGCGGCGCACTCGAAGACCTGCAGCGTGCAGCCGGCGGGGTCGGTGGCGGTGCGGGCCATCTGGCGCAGCCACTCGGCGGTGATGCGCTGGCGCCGCTCCTCCTCGAGGCTGTCGAGGTTCTCGAGGGTGACGCCGAGCTGCTGGGCCACGATCTCGAGGATGCGGACGTCCTCGGGCTCGAAGGCGGCGTCCTGCTGGTCGTCCTCGATGCAGATGACGCCGCTCACGGTGCCCCGGGTGCGCAGCGGCACCGCGGCAAAGGAGCGGGGCCGGGTGTCGATGGGGTAGCCGGCGGCCTCGGCCTCCTCGGCGGCCCGCTCGGCGAAGAACCAGGTCCGGCCCGAGCGCCACACTTCCTCGAGGAGCCCGGACTCGAGGGGGCGGCCCACGCCGTCCTCGACGCGGTCCCCTGTGCGCCAGATGGGGAAGCGGAACTCGCGCCAGTCCTCATCCACGGTGGCGATGCGGACGCGACGCACGTTGAGCGCGCGGCGCAGCATGTCCGCGGCCTGGCCCATGGCGTCGCTGGGCCGGAGCGACTGGTGCAGCGAGGCGCTCACCTCGGCCACCGAGCGGATGCGGTCGGCGTACTGGCTCACCCGCACGTTGGCGAGGCGCGTGAGCAGGGCCAGCTCGGCGATCTCGAGCAGGCGCCGCAGCAGGCCCTCCTCGTGCCGCGCGAACGGGCGGGCGCTCCGCACGAGCTGCACGCAGCCCGGATGATCGGTGACCTGCCCAAGGCAGGCGGCCAGCAGGAAGCCGCTGCCGTCGGGAAGCAGGCAGCGGTGGGCCGCCTGGCCCTCGGCCAGGCTGTGCCCGCAGAGGAGCTGGGTGCCGGGGTGCGGCGGGGTGGCGAGGGCGGGATGCTCGCCCTCGCTCGCCGTCACGGCCACGTGGGACTGCACCCGCTCGGTCAGCCGCACCCCGTCCGCGCCGAGCGCACGGGCGAGCTCCTGGACGATTGCCTGGCGGAGCGCAGGGGTGCTCCGGGCCGCGGCAAAGGCGGCCGCCACCTGCGTGACGAGCCGGCCCTCGGCCACGTGGCGCTCGGCCTGGGCGTGGAGGCGGAGCTCGGTGAGGGCGGCCGTGGCGTGCATGGCGAAGCGGAGCAGCGCCTCCCGGTCCGCCTCGGCGAAGCGGCCAGCGGCCTCGTCGGCCACGGTGAGGACGCCGATGACCTGCTCCACCCGGCGGAGCGGCACCGCGATGAGCGAGCGGATCCAGGTGTTGGCGCTCCCGCCCACCTGGTCGGCGGCCCAGTTGCTGGCCAGCACGCCCTCCACGGTGTCGAGGGCCACGCCCTCGAAGCCGTAGGTGCGGGGACGGCGGCGGCCCAGGTCGGCGCTGAAGCGGCCGGTGGCCACGTGGCAGACCAGCTCGTCGCCATCCACGATGGAGACGCGGGCGGCGCCCGCCTCGAGCAGCATCGAGGCGCTCCGCGCCACCTCCACCCAGGCCTCCGCCTCCTCGAAATGGCCCGACGCCACGAGCGCCATGCGGGCGGCGGCGCGGATCTCGAGCTGGGCGCGCGTGGCGCCCACCCCCTGCCCCAGCCCGCCCACCGACCAGAAGCCGGCGGCCAGCGCCGCGAGCCGCCCGAGCGTGGCGGCGTCGCTCCGGCGGAAGTGGCCCAGGTGGCGGTGATAGAGGATGAAGACGGCGACGGGGCGTTCGGCGGCGAGAATTGGGACCGCCATCACGTCGATGGTGCGGTCATCCTGCCAGAGGGCCCCCTGCCTGGCGCGCGGCGGTGGCTCGGCGCCGATGACCAGGCGCGCACGATACCACGCCTCACCGGCGACGGAGCCGGCGAGCGGGACCTGGTCATCGGGCGCGGGGGCGTTGGGGCCGCGGGCCTGGAGGACGCGGAGCTGCTCGCCCTCGAGCGCGAGGATGGCCGCGCCGGTGGCGGCGGTGGCCTCGAGGGAGAGCTCGAGAAGCACGCCGAGGCCGTCGGCGCGGGGCGTCGGCTGCGGAAGGAAGTCTGGTAGGGCGGAACTGCCGAGCGTAACGGGGACGAGCCCCATCGACCGATCTCCCGCCGGGCTGCCTGACGGCGGCCGGCACGGTCCGGCAGGGGGGCGCCGGACCGATCGGTGTTCAATCTAGGGGTGTACCCCGCTGCCGCTCAAGAGTCCGTCCCGAGGAAGGAGGTGTCGAACCTCTTGGCCTTCAGCGCGCCGGCGAAGGTGCCCTTGTCCTGCGCCTTCATGTAGGCGTCCTTGGGCTCCACGAGCTTCTGCTCGACCAGCTCGAGCAGAGCATCGTTGAGGGTCACCATGCCGGCCTTCTTGTTGGTCTGCATGATGGAAGGGATCTGGAAGGTCTTCCCCTCGCGGATCAGGTTACTGATGGCCGGGACCGCCAGCAGCACTTCCTTGGCCGCCGCGCGGCCGCCGCCGATCCGGCGGCAGAGCACCTGCGCAATGACACCTTTCAGCGACTCCGCCAGCATCACCCGGACCTGCGCCTGGCGGTCAGTGGGGAACTGGTCGATGATGCGGTCCACCGTGGAGGCCGCGGTGGTGGTGTGAAGCGTGCCGAAGACCAGGTGGCCGGTCTCCGCCGTCTCGAGGGCGATGGAGATGGTCTCCAGGTCGCGCATCTCGCCCACCAGGATGATGTCCGGGTCCTCGCGGAGCGCGGCGCGGAGGGCGGCCTTGAACGACTTGCTGTGCTGCCCCACCTGGCGCTGCGTCACCACGCACTTCTTCGGCGGGTGCACGAACTCGATCGGGTCCTCGATGGTGAGGATGTGATCGGAGCGGGTGCGGTTGATGAGGTCCACCATGGCGGCGAGCGTGGTGGACTTGCCCGAGCCCGTGGGGCCGGTGACGAGCACCAGGCCCTTGGTGAGGTAGCAGAGCCGCTGGATCTCCGGGGAGAGGCCCAGCTCCTCGGCGGTGAGGATCTTCGACGGGATCACCCGGAAGACGGCCATGGGGCCGTTCCGCTCGAGGGCCGCGTTGCAGCGGAAGCGCGCCAGGCCGGCGATCTCGTAGGCCCAGTCCATGTCGCCGGTGTCGCGGAAGGCCTGCTGGTCGCTGCCGCTCATGATGCTGAGGATGAGGCCCTCGACGGTCTCGCTGTCGAGCTCGGGGCCGTCCTGGCGCACCAGCTCGCCGTCCTTCCGGAGGATGGGCTGCTGGCCGGTGCGCAGGTGGAGGTCGGAGGCGCCGGTCTCGAACGTCAGGCGGAGCAGCTGGTCGAGGTGCGCCCGGGCCAGCGAGTCGCCGACGGGAATCGCGCTCGTGATGCGCCGGAGCGGGGAGCGCGCGGGCGCCGGCGGCGCCTCCGCCGGCGACGCGGGGGCTGGCTCCGGTTCCGGCGCGGGCGCGGCAGCCGGCGGGGCCGCCGCGGTGGCGGGGCGGATGTGGACGTGCGCGCCGTCGGCCTCGTGCGTCACCGCGACGTCCACCCGGCCGGCCGGGGCCTCGTACGTGAAGCTGGCGGGGCCGGGGCCGTCCACGGCCACGGCGCTGCCCGCCGGGAGCAGCTCCCGGACGAACGGCAGCACGTGCGCCGCCTGCAGCGGCTGGGTCAGCGCCTGGGGCGCCGCGCCATCGGCGAGGAGGGTGGCGGGCTTGCCGGGCGCGAGCTGGAGGCCCTGCGCCTTGCGCTCGAACAGGGCCTGGATCACGCGGTCGAGTCGGGCCACGTCGGGTCTCAGGAAAGGGGACGGACGGCGCGCACGTACTGCCGGTTCAGGCAGAGGCTGCCACCGGGGGTGACCAGCAGGAAGAAGCGTTCCTGGGCCTCGTTCAGGAAGTCGAGGGCCCGGGAACGATTGGGTGGCATTTCGTGCACCGCGACGCCCCGGTGCTCCGCGCCCCCCACCATCATCACCTCGAGGGAGATGGTCCGCGCGGCGCTGCGCCGCTCGGGATCCGGCTCCTCCTCCACCCCGACGCCGAGGGCCAGGCTGGCCACCTGCGCCTTGGCGACGAACGCCACGTCGCCACCCGCGAGGGTCACGGGGAAGAAGGCCTCGTCCCGGTTCATCAGCTCGAGCGGCGTCTCCGGCCCGTCGCGCCAGGCGACGCGGGGCTGGAGGTGGATGTCACCCCGGATCACGAGGCCTTCGGCCAGGGTGATGCGCACCGAGCAGCGCTCGGTCTGGGCCCAGTCGGTCATCATCCCCTGATTTCGGCGCCGGTGCGGCGTTCCTGAAGCCGGATGGCCTCGAGGTAATCCGCCTCCTCGCCGAGCGCCGCGCGGGCGGCGTGCATGAGGGCGCTGGTGAGCTGGAGCACGGGGGCATCCACCCCCTGGCTCTCGAGGAAGCCGACGGCGATCCCCACATCCTTGTCAAGCAGCGCCAGCCGGAAGGTGTTGGGCCAGGCGCCGGTGAGCACCCGCTCGGGGACCAGGCCCTCGGTGACGAACGAGCGCCCCGAGGAGGCATTCAGCACCTCGAGCGCCTTCCGCACCGGGACGCCGGCCTTGGCGAGCGCGGTGAAGCCCTCGCCGAACGCGAGGATGTTCACGGCCAGGAGCGCGTTGTTCACCGCCTTCATGGCCGAGCCGGCGCCCACCGGGCCCAGGTGCTCGATGCGCTTCCCGAACGCCGCCAGCAGGGGGCGGGCCCGCTCGAAGGTGGCGGCGTCCGCGCCCACCATCACGGTGAGGGCCCCGGCCTCCGCGCCGTTGGTGCCGCCGCTCACCGGACAGTCGGCGAAGGCCACCTGCCGGGCCGCCAGGCGCTCGGCGATGCGGCGCGCGCCCGCCGGGTCGCCGGAGGTGCAGTCCAGCAGCAGCGCCCCGGCGGCCAGGCCCGCGAGGATGCCGTCCGGGCCGTCGAGCAGCGCCTCCACCTCGCGCGAGGTGGGCAGGCAGGTGAGCACCACCTCGGCGCCCGCCACGGCTTCCCGGGGCGTGGCGGCGGCGCGCGCGCCGCTCGCGGCCGCAAACTCGTCCGCGCGGGCCCGGGTGCGGTTCCAGACGGTGAGGTCGTGCTGCTTGGCGAGGTGCTTGGCCATCGGGCGGCCGATGGCCCCGAGACCCAGGAAAGCGACGCGCACGGGAAGACTCGTGTCGGGAGTGAGAACGATCGTGAAGAAGGGTACATCGAATCGCTCCATTGCGGAACGGCCCGTGACCCCGCTGGTACCGCCTGCGCGGCGCCGCCGGTAACGTTCCGGCATGCCGCCGCGCCTCATGCACGTGGACCTCGACGCCTTCTTCGTGGAGGTGTGCCGCCAGCGGCACCCCGAACTCCGCGATGTGGAGTTGCTGGTGGTGGGGGGGCGGCGGGAATCGCGCGGCGTGGTGCAGTCGGCGAGCTACGCGGCGCGGAAGTTCGGGGTGCGCGCCGGGATGCCCATCGCGCAGGCGGCGCGGCTCTGCCCGGACGCCACCTTCTTCAAGGGGTCGTTCCCGCACTACCGGGACGCGTCGCGCGCGGTGCGGGCGGTGCTGGCGCGCCACTCGCCGGTGGTGGCCATGGCGTCGCTGGACGAGGGCTATCTCGACTTCAGCGGCACCGAGGCGCTCCATCCCGTGTCGCTGCTCCCCGTGGCGGCCGCGCTCCGGGGCGAGATCAAGCAGGAGACGGGCCTCGACTCGAGCGTGGGCATCGGCCCCAACCGCATGATCGCCAAGCTGGCGAGCGACTACGCCAAGCCCCGCGGCATCTGCGAGGTGCGCGCCGGCTGGGAGCGCGGCTTCGTGGCGGGCCTCGAGCTCCGGGCGCTCCCCGGCATCGGCCCGCGCACGGCGGAGAAGCTCAAGGCGCTGGGCCTCACCGAGGTGGCGCAGGTGCAGGCCATGGCGGAAGCGGACCTGGCACGCCTCGTCGGCGACTACGCCCGCGAGCTCAAGTGGCGCGCCGAGGGCAACGGGACCACCGCGCTCCACGCCGAGCGGCTGCAGCGCTCGGTGAGCCGGGAAACCACGCTCGGCACCGATGCCACCGATCCCGCCTACCTGGATGCGCTCCTCGTGCGGTTCGTGAGCCTGGTGGCTGCCGACCTGCGCGAGCACGGGCTGGTGGCGCGTACCGTGGTGCTCAAGCTCCGCCACGCCGACTTCACCACCGTCACGCGCCGGCGCACACTGCCCGCCGCCACGGACCTCGACCAGGAACTGCTGGCGCCCGCGCGGGCGCTCTTCGGCCCCGCCTTCGAGGAAGCGCGCCGCCGGCGGCAGGGCGTGCGCCTGATCGGCGTTGCGGCCACTGGCCTCGGGGAGGCGGCGCCCGCGGACCTGTTCGAGCCGCCGGAGCGCACCCGGCTCCGCGAGCTGACGAGCGCGGTGGACAAGGTGCGCGAGCGCTTCGGCTTCGATGCGGTGCAGCCGGCGCGCCACCTCACACTGCCGCAGCGGGACCGGCGCGAATGAGGCGCTCCGTCCTGCCGCGCGTCCTCCTCCTCGCCGCGCTGCTCGGCGCGGCGCCGCTGGCGGCGCAGTCCACCGCCGAGCTCCTGGGCCAGTGCGCGGCGGGGGAGCACGCGGCCTGCCTTCCCGCCGCCGAGCGCGTGGCCCGCGGCGACCAGGTGTCCCAGGACCAGAATCGCGCCGAACAGCTCCTGCGCGGTGCCTGCGCCTCCGGTTACCCGGCCGCGTGCACCCGGCTCGGGCTCTGGTTCTCCCGGGGCGTGCTGCGCAGCCAGGACCTCGACGAGGCCGCCCGGCTCTACCGGAAGGGCTGCGACGACGGCGACGGCGAGGGCTGCCTGCGCCTGGGCGACGCCTACGCGGCGGGGAGCGGCGTCTTCCCCAGCGTGGAGGCGGCGCTGCCCCAGTGGCGGCGCGCCTGCCAGCTCCACGCCGCGCGCGGCTGCTTCCTCCTCGGCGACCGCTACGAGCGGGGCGACGGCGTGTGGACCGACTACGCCCAGGCGGCCGCGCTCTACGCCACCGGCTGCGAAGGGAACGACGCCACCAGCTGCTTTCGCCTGGCGCGCCTGTACGAGCGGGGGGAGGGGGTGCCGCAGGACCGCGAGAAGGCGTTTGCGCTCTACAACAAGGCGTGCACGCTCGGCAACCGCACCGTATGCCGCGAGGTGGCCCCGGGCGCGCCCCGCAACTGACTCAGGGAACGCGCGGGAAGTTCTCGGCGGCGAACTTGAGGCCGACGGTCCCGTCGGCCGGGGACACCTTGTCGCCGAGGTCCCGGAAGGTGGCCTCGGCGGCGCCCAGGGTTGCGGTGACGCCGCTGTTCCGGAACAGCGGGTAGTAGCCGATGTGCGCCCGGGTGGCGCCGGGCTTCACCTGGCAGGCGCACTTCATGGCGCTGGTGGTGCCGGGGTTCACCGTCACCTCGAGCAGCCCGCCGGCGGTGTTGGTGATGAGCGGGGCAAAGACGGGCGTGCTGGCGTTCCGCGCGGAGAGCGTGCGCGGCATCCGGCCCTTGGGCTGGTCGATCGTGATGCTCCCCTGCACCTCCACCCCGAGCGGTCCCGACGGCCCCTCCGGCCGCACCAGGTACCACTGCACCACGAGCGGGCCCTGCCGCGGCACCTTCTGCTCCAGCGTCCCGCCGGCCGCCACTTCGACGGTGGTGCCAGCCACCACCAGGCGGACCGGTTCCACCAGCTTGTTCTCCACCACCAGCACCGGGCGCCCGCGGAGCAGGAACATTCCTGCGGTGATGGCGCCTGCCACGGCGAGGAGCGCCAGCTGGCGGCCCAAGCCGCCGCGGGCGGGCTTGGCCGGCACCGGCGGGAGCGCGGCCTGGGCCGGCCGGGTGGCCGCCCCGGCCGCGGGGCCCGCCAGCGGCTTGGGACGCTCCGCGCTCGGCATCACGGCCGTGGCCTCGTCCGCATTGAGCTGGCGGACCACCCGCTCGGCGCTCACCGAGTCCTGCGCGCCGGATTTCCGCCCCGCGGCCAGAGCCTCGAGCAGCGCCGCCGCCGACTGGTAGCGCTCCGCCGGGCGCTTGGCCAGGCAGCGCACGATCACGTCCGAGAGCCAGGCCGGGATCCGCGCGTTGTGGTTGGTGGCGAAGGGCGCCGGCTCGGAGAGGTGCTTGCCGACGATCTCCTGGCTGGAGGCGCCGTCGAAGGGCGGCGTGCCGGTGACCATCTGGTAGAGCATGGCCCCGACGGCGTAGAGGTCGGTGCGCGCGTCGAGATCACCCTGGCCGAGCGCCTGCTCGGGGCTCATGTACTGCGGCGTGCCCACCACGAAACCGGCCTGCGTCTGGTGCCCCGCCCCGTCGATCCGCTTGGCGATCCCGAAGTCCACCAGGAGGGGCCGGCCCGTGGACGCCTCGAGCATCACGTTGTCGGGCTTGATGTCGCGGTGGATCAGGCCTTCCGTGTGCGCGTGCCCCAGCGCCTCGAGCAGCGGCCTGAGGATGGCGATGGCCCGCTCGGCCGGCAGCGCCCCCTGGCGGCGCAGCAGCCCGGAGAGGGCCTCGCCCTGCACGAACGGCATGGCGTAGAACACCAGCCCCTCGCCCTCGCCCACGAAGTGGATGGGGAGGATGTTCGGGTGGTTCAGCCGCGCGATGCTCCGCGTCTCCTGCTTGAAGCGCTCGAGCATCCCCGAGGACCAGGCCAGGTCGGGCTTGAGCACCTTGACCGCGAGGCGCCGCTCGAGCCCGCGGTCCCACACCTCGAACACCTGCGCAAAGCCCCCCTCGCCCAGCAGCTGGCGCACCTCGTAGTTGGTGCCGAGGGCGCGGGCCAGGCGCTCGGGGACGTCGCTCGCCACGGGGACTTCGGCGCGCGAGTCGCCCCGGCCCGTGCGGGAGCCGCAGCTCGGGCAGTAGAGGGCGTTGTCGGGGACGGGGGTCTGGCAGGTGGCGCAGGGGACGTCGGCCATGCCGCAATCTAAGGAGAGGTGGACGGCGCCGGAACATCGAACAGCGGCGCGGGCCCTGTCGGCGCCTTCTGGCACGCCGTAGCTTCCCCCCCGATCCCCCACCCCACAGGGCCATGACCACCCCGAGCCGCCCCAATGGCGTCACCCTCCGTTTCCTGGCCGAGCCGACGATGGTCAACTTCGGCGGCAAGGTGCACGGCGGGCAGGTGATGAAGTGGATCGACCAGGCGGGCTACAGCTGCGCGGCCGGCTGGACCGGCACCTACTGCGTCACCGCCTACGTCCACGGCATCCGCTTCCTGCAGCCGATCAGCGTGGGCGAACTGGTCGAGGTGCGCGCCCAGGTGATCCGTACCGGGCGCACCAGCCTCGACGTGGCCATCGACATCTACGCCGCCAACCCGCGCGAGACCACCAAGCGGCGCAGTTGCCACTGCGTGATGGTCTTCGTGTCCATCGACGACGCGGGCAAGCCGAGGCCCGTGCCGGCGTGGACCCCCGGCACCCCCGTCGAGCAGGCGCTGGCCGACTGGGCCACGCGCCTGAGCGAGATCCGCAAGGACCTGGACCACGAGATCGAGACCCGGCTGGCCGGCCTCGACCAGCTGCCGCCCGCCGTGGCGCCCCGCGCATGAGCGCGCGCACTCGGCGGGTGGCCATCGTCGTCTTCGACGATGCGGAAGTGCTGGACGTGGCGGGGCCCTACGAGGTGTTCTCGGTGGCGGGGCGGCGGCAGGGACTGGTGCCGTTCGAGGTCACGCTCGTGGCGGAGGAGGCGGGCCCGGTCACCCTCAGGAACGGCTTCGTGGTGACCCCGCACGGCACCCTGGGCGATGCCCGCGGCGCCGACCTGCTGGTGATCCCCGGCGGCATCGGCACCCGGCGCGAGCTCGGGAACGACGCCCTCCTCTCGTGGCTCCGCCAAGCAGCCGGCGAAGCGGAGCTGGTGCTCTCGGTCTGCACCGGGGCCCTCCTGCTCGGCAAGGCCGGGCTCCTGGACGGGCTCGAGGCCACGAGCCACCACGCCACCTACGGCCTCCTTCGCGAGGTGGCCCCCAAGGCCCTCGTCCGGGAGGGGGAGCGCTTCCTCGACAACGGCCGGATCGTGGTGGCGGCCGGGGTGTCGGCCGGGCTCGACATGGCGCTGCACGTGGTGGAGCGGCTGCTCGGCACGGAGGTGGCGGAGGAGACCGCCGCCTATATGGAATATCACTGGGACCGGAACGAGGAAGGGCTCAAGGATCAGGGGGTGTAGTAAGTCCTTTCCGTCCAAGGTGTTCGCCCCTGATCGGCCGACCCGATCACGCGGTTGGTCAACTTCGACCGCGCCAAGCATTGGCGCGGTTTTGTCATTTTATGACCTCATTTTCATGTAATTGGCGAGCTGATTCTGCAAAGTGACCAGTGAATCTTGCATAAATTGCAGAAATGACTTGACACTGCGGATTGAGGCGGGTATGTTCGGCCCAGTCGCCCTGCCTGGCTGGACGCCCGGGCCTTCCCGCGACCACGGCCCCAGAGACCGTCCTTCATCCCTCCACCGGACCCATCGATGCCTCGATCCCGGCTCCTCTTCGCACTGGCAGCCCTCGTCCTGCCGGCGGCCCTCGCCGCCCAGGGCGCTCCTGCCGATTCCGCCGCCGTGGCCGCCCCGGCCGTGGCGGCGGCGGCGCCCGCTGTCTCCGCTGCCTCGGACTCGATCGCCAATGCGGCGAGCGCCGCGGCGGCCGCGAATGGAGTCGCGATCAATTTCGTGTGGACGCTGGTGGCCGGGTTCCTGGTGATGCTCATGCAGCTCGGCTTCTGCATGGTCGAGGCGGGGTTCACCCGCGCCAAGAATGCCGCCCACACGGCGGCGATGAACTTCATGGTGTACGGCATCGCCATGATGGCGTACTGGGCCTGCGGGTTCGCCATCCAGGCCGGCGGCCTCGGGGCGCTCACCACGCTGGGCCAGACCGCCGACTCGGCCACCCTCACCAAGGCGCTCAGCCTGAGCATCGGCGGGCACACCTGGAACTTCATGGGGCTGACGGGCTTCTTCCTGACCGGTGTCAACTACACCGCCCCCGTCTTCGCCTACTTCCTCTTTCAGATGGTGTTCATGGACACCACCGCGACGATCCCCACCGGGGCGCTCGCGGAGCGCTGGAAGTTCACCAGCTTCATCGGCCTGTCGCTCGCCATCGGCGGCTTCATCTATCCGCTGTACGCCAACTGGGTGTGGGGCGGCGGGTGGCTCTCGCAGCTTGGCGCCAACCTGGGCCTGGGCCACGGGCACGTGGACTTCGCGGGCAGTTCGGTGGTGCACATGACGGGCGGCGTCATCGCCTTCGTCACCGCCAAGCTCCTCGGCGCGCGGCGCGGCAAGTACGGGCCCGGCGACCGGGTCAACGCCATCCCGGGCCACAACATCCCGATGGCCATCTTCGGCACCTTCGTGCTCTGCTTTGGCTGGTTCGGCTTCAACGCCGGCAGCACCCTCGCCGGCGGCGACCTGCGCATCGGGGTCGTGGCCACCAACACGATGCTGGCTGGGGCGGCCGGGAGCATCACGGCCATGATCTACATGTGGACCAAGTACGGGAAGCCGGATCCGTCCATGCTCGCCAACGGCGTGCTCGCGGGCCTGGTGGCCATCACCGCGCCGTGTGCCTTCGTGACGGCGCCGGTGGCGGTGCTGATCGGCGGCATCGCGGGCGTGCTGGTCTGCTGGGCGGTGTTCTTCGTGGAGCGCACCCTCCGCATCGATGACCCGGTGGGCGCCATCGCCGTGCACGGCTTCAACGGCCTCTGGGGCGTCCTGGCCCTCGGGCTGTTCGCCGACGGCACCTACGGCGACGGCTTCAACGGCGTGGCGGGCGGCGTCCGCGGCCTCTTCTACGGGGACAGCGGCCAGCTCATGGCG
This sequence comes from Gemmatimonadales bacterium, assembly GCA_044221825.1. Lineage (GTDB taxonomy): Bacteria > Gemmatimonadota > Gemmatimonadetes > Gemmatimonadales > GWC2-71-9 > JADJOM01. The sequence goes on along the minus strand of JBGAOL010000007.1, from coordinate 4,417 downwards.
CAGCTGATCGGCATCAGCACCAACATCGTGGTGGTGGGCGCGCTGGCCTTCGTGTTCTGGCAGCTCATCGGGGTGGTCGTCGGCGGCCACCGGGTGTCGGTGGAGGTCGAGGAGCTCGGGCTCGACGTGCCGGAGGTCGGCGCGGTGGCCTACCCGGACGCGCTCGACATCAGCTCGTCGGTGGTGCTGGCCAGCGCGGCGGCGCACAGCGCCACCCCGCCCAAGCTCAAGAAGGACGCGGCCTGATCCCTACGGGGGCCGCCTGTCGTTCGTCGGATGTGAGTGAAGGTGCCTTTCCCGTCATCTCCTGCCGTGACCCATCCCCTGGGCGCGGACTGGCCAGGGGGTGGCGGCAAAGGAACCGGATCACGCGAAGGGACCTTCCCGTCATCGTCTGCCGTGACCCATCCCCTGGGCGCGGACTGGCCAGGCGGTGGCGGTGAAGGACCCCGAGCGGCAGCCGGCGGGCGGCAGGTGGCCTCCTCTCTTCTTCCAGCAGTCGGCGGCACCGGGTGGCCGAGGGCCACGGGGGCCGCGTTCACCCTCGCCGAGGACGTGACACGATGAAGCTCATCACCTGCGTCATCCGCCCCGAGAAGCTGCCGGACGTGAAGTCGGCGCTCTTCCGGGCGGGCATCACCGGCATCACCGTTTCCCGCGTGAGCGGCCACGGTGGCGAGAAGGAACTGGTGGAGATCTACCGGGCCTCGAGCGTGGTGCTCGAATTCCGCGAGAAAGTGAAAGTGGAGATGGTCTGCAGCGAGCCGTTCGTGGAGCCCTGCATCAAGGCCATCGTGGCCTCGGCGCGCACCGGCGACGTGGGCGACGGCAAGATCTTCGTGCAGCCCATCGAGCGGGTGATCCGCATCCGCACCGGCGAGGCCGACAACGCGGCGCTCACCCCGGTGACCGCGGACGCGGTGCAGCGGCAGGCGCTGCAGGAAGAGTTCGCCGCCACCTGAGGCTCCCCGGCCGTCGCCGGTTTACCTTCCCGCCCTCCCCGCCCATCCTGGTGCCGGGAGGGCGGCCTGCTTGGAGACCCTGATGCCCGTGTCCGTCCTGCCCCTCGTCGAAGCCGCGGCCGCGTCCCCGCCGGACCACGGGCTCACGCTCGCGCTGGCGCTGGCCCTCATCCTGACGGCGGCGCGCCTCGGCGGGCATGTGGCCGAGCGCCTGGGGCAGCCGGCGGTCCTGGGCGAGTTGCTCGCCGGCGTGCTGCTCGGCAACCTGAGCCACCTGGGGTTCGGCTGGTTCGGCTCCCTGGCCCAGGATCCGGTCATCGACGGGCTCGCCCGGATCGGCGTGATCGTCCTGCTCTTCGAGGTCGGCCTCGAGTCCACCGTCGGCGACATGGCCCGCGTCGGCGCGCGCTCCCTGGTGGTGGCGGTGCTCGGGGTGGTGGCGCCGTGGATCCTGGGCTGGGGCGTCGGGGTGCTGCTCTTCCCCGGGCACAGCAGCTACATGCACCTCTACCTCGGGGCCACGCTCACCGCCACGAGCGTCGGCATCACGGCGCGCGTGCTCCGCGACCTCGGTGCCTCGCAGACCGGGGAGGCCCGGGTGATCCTCGGCGCCGCCGTCATCGACGACGTGCTCGGCCTGGTGATCCTCGCCGTGGTGGGCAGCCTCATCCAGGCCGCGAACCTCGATGCGAGCGTGTCGCTCGGCGGCGTGGCCTGGATTCTCGGCAAGGCGCTGCTTTTCCTCGGCGGCGCGCTCTGGCTCGGGCTCCGGCTCTCGCCCCGGCTCTTCCGCGTGGCGGCGGGGCTGCGCGGGCCGGGGGTGCTGCTGGCCACGGCGATGGTGCTCTGCTTCACGCTCGCCGCACTGGCCGCGGCCATCGGCCTGGCGCCCATCGTGGGCGCCTACGCCGCGGGCCTGGTGCTCGAGCGGGTGCACTACCAGGCCTTCACCGAGCGGGGCGAGACCGATCTCGAGCACCTGGTGAAGCCGGTCTCGACCCTCCTCGTCCCGATCTTCTTCGTGGTCATGGGGATGCAGGTGGACCTGGCCGCCTTCGGGCAGGCCAGCGCGCTCGGGCTGGCGCTCCTCCTCACCGTGGCCGCGGTGATCGGCAAGCAGGCCTGCGCCCTCGGGGCGCTCGGCAGCGACCTCGACCCGGCCACCATCGGCCTCGGCATGATCCCGCGCGGCGAGGTGGGGCTCATCTTCGCCAACCTGGGGCTCGCCATGGTGGTGCACGGGGAGAAGATCGTGGACAGCACCATCTACTCCGCCGTGGTGGTCATGGTGCTGCTCACCACGGTGCTCACCCCGCCCGCGCTCCAGTGGGCGCTGCGCCGGCGACGGGGCACCACGCCGGGCGCCGCCACCACGCCGGAGCCCTCCGCCTAGTGGCGTGCCCCTCCGGGGGCGCGGTACATTGGGGCATGGCGCCGCTCGTGGCGCCCTCCTGATCCCCGCGCCCCCACCCTCATGTCCCGTCCCCTCCGCTCCCGCGCCATCACCCAGGGCGTCCAGCGCGCGCCGAACCGCGCCATGCTCCGCGCCGTCGGCTTCGGCCAGGACGACTTCACCAAGCCCATCATCGGCATCGCCAACGGCTACAGCACCATCACGCCCTGCAATGCGGGGCTCGACGTGCTGGCGCGCCGGGCCGAGTCCGCCGTGCGCGCCGCGGGCGGCATGCCGCAGCTCTTCGGCGTGGTGACGGTGAGCGACGGGATCTCGATGGGCACCGAGGGCATGAAGTACTCGCTCGTCTCCCGCGAGGTGATCGCCGACTCGATCGAGACCGCCTGCAACGGTGAGAGCATGGACGGCGTCGTGGCCGTGGGCGGGTGCGACAAGAACATGCCCGGGGCCCTGATCGCCATCGCGCGGATGAACATCCCGGCGATCTTCGTCTACGGCGGGACCATCCGGGCGGGGCATCTCGAGGGCGAGGACCTGACCATCGTCAGCGCCTTCGAGGCGGTGGGGCAGTTCAGCGCGGGGAAGATCTCGGCCGAGCGGCTGCACCAGGTGGAGTGCCACAGCTGCCCGGGCAACGGCTCGTGCGGGGGGATGTACACCGCCAACACCATGTCGTCCGCCATCGAGGCCATGGGCATGAGCCTGCCGGGCTCGTCCACGATGGCGGCGGAGGATGCGGAGAAGGCGGAGAGTGCGGCGCAGTCGGGGCGCGTGCTCGTCGAGGCCATCGCCGCCGGGCGCCTGCCGCGCGACATCATGACGCGGCAGGCGTTCGAGAACGCCATCGCCGTGGTGATGGCCACCGGCGGCTCCACCAACGCGGTGCTGCACCTCCTGGCCATCGCGGATGCGGCCGGCGTGCCGCTCGTGCTCGACGACTTCGAGCGGATCCGCGCCCGGGTGCCGGTGCTCTGCGACCTCAAGCCGTCGGGCCGCTACGTGGCCACCGACCTGCACCAGGCGGGTGGAGTGCCGCAGGTGATGAAGATGCTGCTGGCCCATGGCCTGATCCACGGGGAATGCCGCACCATCACCGGCCAGACCGTGGCCGAGCAGCTGGCCGGCGTGCCCGCCGAACCGCGGAGCGACCAGGACGTGATCCGGCCGTGGAGCAACCCGATGTATGCGCAGGGCCACCTTGCCATCCTGCGCGGCAACCTGGCCACCGAAGGCGCGGTCGCCAAGATCACCGGCGTGAAGCACCCGAAGATCACCGGCCCGGCGCGGATCTTCGAGTCCGAGGAGGCGTCGCTCGAGGCGATCCTCGCCGGCAAGATCCGTGCAGGCGACGTGCTGGTGATCCGCTACGAGGGCCCGCGCGGCGGCCCGGGCATGCGCGAGATGCTCTCGCCCACCTCCGCCATCATCGGCGCGGGCCTCGGCGACAGCGTGGGCCTCATCACCGATGGCCGCTTCTCGGGCGGGACCTACGGCATGGTGGTGGGCCACGTGGCCCCGGAAGCGGCCGTGGGCGGCACCATCGCCCTGGTGCAGGAGGGTGATTCCATCACCATCGACGCACCGGCCCGCCTGCTCCAGCTCAACGTGGACGAGGCGGAACTCGGCCGCCGCCGTGCCGCGTGGCAGCCGCCGGCCCCGCGCTACAGCCGCGGCGTGCTGGCCAAGTACGCGAAGCTCGTGTCCTCGGCGAGTGTCGGGGCGGTGACCGACCGCTTGTGAGGGGGCCGGGGGGTCGAGGGGTTCGCCGCAGAGGCGCCGAGCCCAGCCCTACACCAGCCCCACGATGCAATCCGTCATGCCCGTGGTGCTGAGCACCGTCTCGCCGGGCAGCGCAATGTCCCGGGTGCGGGCCCCGCCGGCGAGGGCGCGCGTGACGGCCGCCTCGATGCGGGCCGCGGGCGCAGGAAGGCCGAGGCCGTGGCGGAGCAGCATGGCCACGCTGAGGATGGTGCCGATGGGGTTGGCCACGTCCTGGCCGGCAATGGTGGGCGCCGAGCCATGGATGGGCTCGAAGAGCCCG
>JBGAOL010000391.1:0-3984 GCA_044221825.1 Gemmatimonadales bacterium | reverse complement strand
GCCAGGCGCCCGAGGGATCCACCATCGGGTACACCGACGCCTACCAGAAGCGGCTCGAGGGGATCATCAGCCAGGCGCCGGGGGTGCAGCACTACTTCAGCGCGGTGGGCGGCTTCATGGGCTCGCCGGCCCGGTCCATCGTCTTCACCATGCTGAACGACTGGGAGCAGCGGGACGTCACCGTGGACCAGGTCATCGGGTCGGTGCAGCCGCAGTTCTTCGGGGTGCCGGGCGTGATGGCCTTTGCGGTGAACCCGCCGGCGTTCGGCGGCGGGTTCGGGAGCCAGGTGGAGTACGTCGTCCAGAACCCCAACTTTGACAGCCTGGTGCACGGGGTGGACACGCTGCTCAAGCGCGCCCGCCAGGTGCCGGGCCTCGTGAACCTGGACAGCGACCTCCGCGTCAACAAGCCGGAGCTCACCGTGAGCTTTGACCGCGACCGCGCCGAGGACCTCGGCGTCCCCGTGCGCGACGTGGCGGGCGCGCTGCAGACGCTGCTCGGCAGCCGCCGCATCAGCACCTTCACCCAGGCCAACAAGCAGTACGACGTCATGGCCCAGCTCGAGCCCGCCGAGCGCGCCACGCCGTCCGACATGACCGGCATCTACCTCCGCGGCCGCGACGGGCAGCTGGTGCAGCTCGACGCCCTGGCCACGGTGCGGGAAGGGGTGGGCGCCAGCCAGCTCAACCACTACAACCGCATCCGCTCCGCCACCATCACGGCCAGCCTGGCGCCGGGGTTTGCGCTCGGTGAGGGGCTCGACTCGCTGGACCGGCTGGCCGCCGAGGTGATGCCCGGGGGCACCACCACCGCGCTCGCCGGCGAGGCGCGCGAGCTGCGCGAGTCGGGCGCGTCGCTCTACTTTGCCTTCGGCCTGGCGATCGTGGTGGTGTTCATGGTGCTGGCCAGCCAGTTCGAGTCGCTGGTGCACCCGTTCACCGTGCTCATGGCGGTGCCGCTGGCGGTGATGGGGGCGCTGTTCACGCTGCTGCTGCGGGGCTCCACCATCAACCTGTACAGCCAGATCGGCATGGTGCTCCTCGTCGGCCTGGTCACCAAGAACTCGATCCTGCTGGTGGAGTACTCCAACCAGCTGCGCGAGAAGGGGCTCGACGTGCTCGAGGCCGTGCGGGAGGCGGGCCGCATCCGGCTCCGCCCCATCCTGATGACGTCGGTCTCGACCATCATGGGCGCCATGCCCATCGCGCTGGGGCTCGGCGCCGGCTCCACCAGCCGCCGGCCGCTGGGGTACGCCATCGTGGGCGGCATCTTCATCTCCACCATCCTCACGCTCTACGTGGTGCCCGTGGTGTACTCGCTGATGGACCGCTTTGCCCGCCGCGAGGCGCACGACCTCGAGTCGGCCCCGCTCCCGGTGGAGCCCGAGCCGCAGGAGGCGCGATGATCGCCGCGGCGACCCTCGCCCTGACGCTCCTCGCCGTGCCGGCGCCGCAGGGTGCCGACACGGTGCCCGTCATCACCCTGGCCGAGGCGCTGGAGCGCGGCACCCGGCTCGAGCCCGACTACGTCGAGGCGCTGGGCCGCGTGGCCGAGGCCGACTGGACCCGCACCGCGGCGCGGCTGGCGTTCTTCGTGCCGGCGGTGACCACGAGCCTCGACTGGACCAAGTACTCGCAGCCGTTCTTCAACTTCGGCACGCTGCAGCAGGCCAGCACCTCCACCACCTTCAACGCCACCGCGCAGCTGTCGCTCAACGCGCGGCGGCTGGTGGAGCTGGGCCGCAGCCGCGCCGAGCTCGAGGCCGCCACCAGCACCGAGGTGCAGCGGCGCTACGCGGCGGCGCTGCTCATCGAGAGCGCCTACTACACCGTGCTCTCCGATGCGGAGCTGGCGCGGGTGGCGGCCGAGCGGCTGCGGCGCGCCGAGGAGCAGCTGGTGCTGGCGCGCGCCCGGGTGGCGAGCGGGGCCGCGGTGCAGTCGGATAGCCTGACGGTGCGGCTGGAGCTGGTGCGGGCGCGGGTGGACGTGCTGCGGCAGGGGGCGGCGCTGCGCGAGTCGCAGCTGGAGCTCGGGCGGCGGGCCGGGATGGACGGTCCCCGCCAGGCGGCGCCGCTCGACACGCTGCCGCCGCCGGCGCTGCCGCTCTCGCTGGCGGAGGCGGTGATGCAGGCGGTGGAGTCGGGCCCCCAGTACCGGGCCGCGCGGGCGCGCGAGCGCTCGGCGGAGTCGGCGCTCAAGGCGGAGCGGACCGGGTACCTGCCGAGCTTCTCGATCACGGCGCAGCACAACCGCTATGACGTGAAGCTGTTCCCCAACGCGGCGGCGTTCTCGTCGCTCACGGTGGGGGTGTCGCTGCCCATCTGGGACAACGGGGTGCGCGAGCTCAACGTGATCCGCGCCCGCACCCAGCGCGACGTGGCGCGCGCGCTGCGCGGCGACCTGGAGCGCTCGGCGCTCCGCGAGGTGACCGCCGCCTACGACGCCTACGAGACGGCGCGCGCCGAGGTGGGGCTGGCCGAGGAGGGGGTGGTGGTGGCGCGGGAGAACTACCGGGTGCAGGAGGCGCGCTACCGGGCGGGGGCTACGATCGTGCTGGACCTGCTGACGGCGCAGACGGAGCTGAGCAGCGCCGAGGCCACGCTGGTGGAAGCGCGGCAGGCGGTGCGGCTGGCGCGCGCCCGGCTCGAGGCCATCCTCGGGCGGCGCCTCTAGGTTCGAAGCGCGCGGCGCGGGGGCCGTGGCTGCGAGTGGGAAGGTCATTCATCTAGATCGGAGTGGTGCCGTGAGCGTTGCGCGTTTTGGAATGGTGGCTCTCGTCCTGGTGGCGGCGTGTGGCAAGAAGGCCGAGGACGGCCCGGGTGCTGGCGCGGGCGCGGGCTCGGGCGATGGCGGCGGGGCGCCCGGGCTTCCCGTGGAGGTGGCGGTGGCGCGGCAGGACACCGTCGTTGACGCCATCTTGGCCACGGGCGAGGTGGAGGCCATCCAGTCGGCGGAGCTCAAGCCGGAGATCGACGGCCGGATCACCGAGATCCTGATGCGCGAGGGCACCGAGGTGCGCGAGGGCGCGCCGCTGTTCCGCATCGACGACGCCGAGCTCAAGGCCGAGGTGGCGCGGGCCACGGCCGAGCGGGACCTGGCGGAGCAGGCGCTGGCGCGCACCCGGTCGCTGCTGGACCAGAAGGCGGCGAGCACCTCGGACCTGGAGCGGGCGGAGGCCACGGCGCGGAGCGCGCGGGCCAGCCTCGAGCTGCTGCAGGTGCGGCTGAGCCGGACCACCGTGCGGGCGCCCTTCAGCGGCATCCTGGGCCAGCGGATGGTGAGCCTCGGCGACTACGTGACGACGGGGACGTCGCTGGTGCGGATCCAGACCGTGGACCCGCAGCGCGTCAGCTTCACGGTGCCGGAGCGCTACGCCCGCGAGGTGAAGACGGGCCAGCAGGTGACCTTCCGCGTGGCCGCGCTCCCGGGCGAGGAGTTCACGGGGCGGGTGGACTTCGTGAGCCCGTCGGTGCAGCTGCCGGCGCGGACGCTGCTCATCAAGGCGCTGGTGCCCAACGGCCGCCGCCACCTGCAGCCGGGGATGTTCACCGAGATGCGGCTGGCCACGGCGGTGCGGCCGCGGGCGATCGTGGTGCCGGAGGAGGCGGTGTTCTCGGTGCAGGGCACCCAGATCGTCTGGGCCGTGGTGGACGGCAAGGCCCACCGGCGGCCGGTGACCATCGGCGTCCGCTCGCCCGGGGAGGCCGAGATCACGAGCGGGCTCAACCCCGGTGAGCAGGTGGTGGTGGGCGGGCAGTCCATGCTGGCCATGATGCAGGACGGGGCGCCGGTGACGGCGATGCCGGTGGAGCAGGGGAAGACGACGCGGGGAGACACGACTGCCGCAGCGCCTGGCCCCGCCCCGCGGGACAGCACCCCCTGAGCATCCCCGCACGAGGCCCGCAGAGTTGATCGCTCGCTGAAGCGAGCGCTGCACGTTACAAGTCCTGAAGGACTCGCGTCCCGGACCCCTCGGCGGGGGT
>JBGAOL010000390.1:0-4579 GCA_044221825.1 Gemmatimonadales bacterium | reverse complement strand
GAGCTCCAGTTGCCGATTATCTATTTCTATGGGGTGAGCCCCGGGCACTACATGGCGGTCTTCCCTGCATTCATTACAGCGGATGACCCGGCCAAGTTGACTGTCCACATCGCCTCGGATGCCGTTGATCTCGGCCGAGAGCGACTCGCCGTTGGCGGTTCGCAAGAACCCGTCAAGGCGTATATGACGCGGCTAGTGAAACAGCGTCTGCACCAGCACCGATTCCGGGAACTAGTAATTGGAGCGTACCGGCATAGCTGCACGGTTTGCCACTTGCGACATCCTGAACTCCTGGATGCTGCTCACATCCTCGAGGATCGCGATGAGCGTGGCAAGCCAGAAGTTCCCAATGGCCTTGCTCTCTGCAAGATCCACCACAGCGCATATGATGCGGGGATTCTCGGGATCGATCCCGACTACAAGATCCATATTCGGGACGATGTGCTGAAGGAGAAGGACGGCCCCATGCTTCTTTACGGCCTTCAGCAGATGAACGGGCTTGGTATTGTCGTGCCCAAGGTCCCGGCTTCGAGGCCCAATAGGGAGTTCCTCGCAGAGCGCTTCGAGCGCTTCATTGCGGCTTGACGATGTCGTGATGGGCTCGCGCATCTCCCACTCCGCAGAGCGCTTGATGCACCACCTCGTCTCCCTCTGGAACCCCTCCTACACCTCCACCCCCATGGAGGCCCACCTCGCCGTGCTCCAGGACCACCTCCGCGCCTGGCGGGATGGGCGCGGGGAGGAGGACGACGCCTACGTCTGGTGGGGCAAGATCCGCTCCGAGAACCGCCAGCAGGGTGTCCCCGACGCGAAGATCACCGCGCTCGAGGCGCTCGACGCCGAGCTGGAGGCGGATGCCGAGCGGGAGCTGCAGCTGTACCTCACGGACTACCGGTCCCTCTACGTGGGGCAGGTGGATGAGATCAGCTGGGAGGATGAGAGCGCGGGGGATCCGGGCCACGTCCCCGGCTACTACCGGCAGGACGGCCGGCTCTGCGATTGCTGGTTCCGGCTCCGGGACCTGCGGCGGCTGGTGAGTGAGGATACGCTCGCGGTCATCGCCGAGCTCAAGCTGTTGCGGAACACCGGGTATCACGACCGGCCGGTGTCGCTCTACGGCGGGATGGTGGACCTGCCGCTCCTCGTCACCCGGCCCGATGGGAAGCGGTTCTTCGACGACGCGGCCCGTGCGCCACTCGCCGCGGGGCAGCGGTGGGTGGAGTTCGACGCCGAGCAGGGCGGCAGTGGCGCCATGCAGAAGGAGCTCCGCGAGAATCTCCTCGGCGACGCGGCCTGGGCGGCGCTCGATCCGGTCACCCGGACGTTCGTGGCCTCGGCCGAGAAGGTGTTCCGCGACCACCGGCACGATGACAGCTTCGACTTCCAGGCCGTCCTTGGGCCGCTGGCCAAGGCCGTAGAGGCCGAGGTGAATGCGCGGCTCCGTGCCGCGCTCCGGAAGGCCCCCGATGAAGCGTGCCTCGCCCACCTCGGCGACCGGACCGTGGACCTGCGGCAGCACCCGGCGCTCACCCTCGGCCAGCTGGCCCGCGCCATGGGTGGGGAGCCCAAGCTCAACCGCCACCTGGCGGCCGCGTTCACCGATCCCTGGTTTGCCAACCAGCTCCCGGCCATCCTCGACGCCCTCGCCGCGGCCCGGAACCCGGGAAGCCACGGCAGCCGGGTGCCGCGGGATGTCGCCCGGCAGTGGCGGGACCGGCTCCTCGGCGTGGGGTGTCAGGGGGTGCTGGTGCAGCTCGCGGCCAGCCGGCTCCGGTGATCCGGAGGCACTGTCACACCCCGGCGGTATGTTGAGGGCGCCCCCGCATCCTCTGAGGTGTGCTCATGTGGCTCTTCACCACCACCGGCTTCTTCAGCATCGTCGAGAAGGAGTGGGACCGGCCCACGCAGACACTCACCATCCGCGCCCGGAGCCGCGACGCTCTCGACCGGCTCCGCGCCGGCCTCCTCCCTGAACTCGGCGCCACCGTGGAAGACCGCAGGGCCGACTACCGCTACCGCGCCCAGGCCCCCCGCGACGCCGTGGCGCGGGCCATGGCCGAGGCGGTGCGGCAGCTCGATTACTCGAACTTCAAGAGTGCGGTGGGGAAGCGGCAGGGGCAGGCGCGGGCGCACCTGTACCATGACGTGTGGGAGGTGATGTACCGGCTGCAGGAGTCCTGAGGCGGCGCGGCCCGCCGTGCCCCCTACCACCGATACGCCATCAACGTGTCATCCCGCTTGATCACCACAAGTCCAGCTCCAGGGTTGATCACGTATTCCAGCGTCTTGTCCCCCTCGAGGCCGATCACGCCCGTGAGGCGGCCGTCGTGCCGGTCGATCCGGCCCAGGGCGGGGCCGGTGCTCTCGTGGTCCTTGAGCACAAACCAGGCGTATTGCGGGCTGTAGCTGCTGCACGTATGCTGGTAGCGCACCGGCCAGGCCGGCGAGGTAGCCGCCGCTGTAGTAGCCTGCAACGCGATGGCCGCAGCGCCAGGCGCCGCGCGGAACAGGCGGCCGCCGAAGCTCCAGCGAGGGCGCGGGGTACTCCTGCTGGGCGCGCTTGCCTTGCCGTCGGCCGCGTAGAGCGTGAGCGACTGCGCCGCGCTCAGCAGGAGCCCGCCGTCCCACGGCTCCAGCATGGCCGCCGGGCGGCCAGGGCTGCCGTCGCCCTTAAGGGCGCAATCAGCGGTACCGGCCGCCTTGGTGGATGCAGGTACCGAGGTCGGTGGCCAGGAGCGCCGTGTCGCCCGCCAGCAGGAACGGCGTGATGCCCGTGCGGGCGCTCCACTCGGCCTTCCAGCGGGCTTGCCGGTGGCAGGATCCACCAGCGCCGCGAACGGCATGGCCACCCGCGGGTCCTGGCCCGCCAGCAGGCTCGGCACGCCGCGGACGAGGAGCCGTTGGTCGCGGAGGAACTGCGGGCGTGGTGGGCCAGGGCGTTGGTCCAGAGCCGGCGGCCCGTCGTCAGCTCCACGGCGTCCACCGCGCGGGCGGCCGGGAGGGACGCCGTGTCGCCGCTCAGCACCATCGGCGCGTAGCCCTGGCCGATGGGCGAGGCCTCGCCCCGGCTCTGCGCGCTGCGCCACCGCACGCGGCCGGTGGCGGCGTCGAAGCGCACCAGCCCGTCGCCCGAGGCGGCGAGGAGCACGGTGCCGTCGGCCAGGGGCAGGAGGGGCTGGTTGCCGTTGATGGTCCCGGTGCTGGCCGCGAGGGCGGCGGGATCGAACTGCGCCGGGATCTGGAGCAGGAGGCTGTCGCTCACCCAGCGTACCGCCCCGGTGGCGGCGTCCACCCGGGCCCAGAGCCGGCGGCTCCGGCCCGGCTCGATCAGGAGGCCGTAGACCAGCAGGCTCGTGCTGTCGGGGAAGGGGAGGAAGCCGTGCGCCTCGCCGATGGGGAGGGAGCGCGAACTCCAGCGCGTGGCGCCGGTGGCCACGTCGAGCACGTCGAACCAGCTGTGGCTGCCGGCCGAGTCGGCGAGGAGGGCCACGGCGGTGCCGCCGGGGAGCTCTTCCATGGTGCGGATGACGGCGCCCGCCGGCGCGGCCCCGGCGCCGGTGAGCGTCCCGCCCTGCTGGGTGCCCTCGTAGGCCACCTGGGAGACGTTGCGGAGGTCATCCCGCGCCCAGCGGGGCTGGCCGCTGGCGGCGTCGAAGGCGCGGAGCCCGTCGTCGGCGCTCACGAGGAGGAGGCCGGCGGGGAGGAAGCGGAGCCACTCGATGGACTGGCCGGCGGTTGCGCGCCAGGCCACGCTGGCCGTGGCCACCTGCGCCGGAAGGGTGGGGACCACGGCCAGCGTCACGAGCAGGACCAGCGGGACGATGCGGGAGAGGCGATTGCCGGTGCGACGGGGCATGCGGCCTCGGGGTGGGGGATGCCCTAAGCTCCGGGCCCGGCGCACATCCCGCAAGGGGAGACTTGTGAGGCGGCGGGCCAGGGGGCCGGGGAGCCAGGCTGCCCCGGACCCCCACGTCCCCCGGTGAGGCGGTCAGGCGATCAGCAGGTCCTTGGCCAGCAGTTCAAACGGCACCCCGAGTTCCTTGTGGAGCCAGGCCATCTGCGCCTTGGAGAGCCCCCGCTTGCCCGCGAAGAAGTCCGACACCCGGCTCCGCCCGCCGAACGGTTCGGCGAGGTCGGCGCGCGTCAGGCCGTTCTCCCGGAGGAGGAACTCCACGATCTCCTGGGGCGTCGCGTCGGTGTCGATGGCGAAGTGCTCGCGGTCGTAGATCTCCACCAGCGCGCTCAAGAAGCGGATCTCCTCCTGGTGACGGGAGAGGCCGGCGTCGAAGAGGGTGGTGATCCGGTCCACGGCGAGCTGGTACTCGGCGTCATCCCGGAGGAGATGCGGCTGGCTGAAGTCGAGGGTCTTCACGGGCATCGGTGAGCTCCTCTTGTTGATTTCCGGTGGCCGTCCTGCGCTCCTGTGGGCCGACGCGCGGGAACGGAAGTGTGTCGCGCCGTAGGTCACCATGCTACAGATAGGGTTTCCCGTGCCAGCTGTCAACTCGGCTGCCGAGGGAGACCGCGTCCGCATCGCAGCGATGTTCTCGCCGGCTCACGGCGTATACACCAGCATCCC
>JBGAOL010000389.1:0-3937 GCA_044221825.1 Gemmatimonadales bacterium | reverse complement strand
CAGCATCGACGTGCTGTACATCGCGCAGGCGGAGAAGGACCAGGCGTTGGCGGCGGTGGTGCAGGCGCTCAGGGGGTACTGGCTGGCGTACTACACGCTCAGGCGGGCGACGCTGTTCGACTTTGAGCGGGGGGCGGCGATTTACTGAGCCGACGGGGCTACGATGTAGCGGCCGGATATATCCGGCCGTTACGTACGTGGGGGGAGAAATGGGAAGGGGGCCCTGAGAGGGGCCCCCTTCGCGCGTTCCCGGGGATCCGGGGGAGGGTGACGGGGCCGGATGGATCCGGCCCCTACCGGCGCTTCTTTGCCTCGTGGATGACCACCGCGGCGGCCGCGAGGGTGCCGGCGATAAGGCCGGTCTTGGCGGCCTTCTTGCCGACCTTCTTCACGGTGCGGACCTTCCGCTCCACCGACCGCTTGCCCTCGGCGACGAGGATGCGGGTCTCGAGCTCCTTCACGGCGGCCCGGGTGGCGGCCCGGCCCGTGTCGGCCAGGCGCTTCTGAAACGGTGTCATGGCTCCCTCCTGTGGCGAGGGTGCATTCCACGGCGTGCGGGCGAGGTCGGGGCTGGACGTGGGCTCGGCGAGGGTCCCGCGGAAGCGGGAGATGCCGGTTGGCTTCGGGTGGCGCCTGAGGCGCCGTGGGTGGCCGAGGCCGCGTGCCAGCGCGTGTCTCACGCGCAGGGGTATGGTAGCACCGGCGCGGTGAAGGGAGGCTTACGGGTTGGTGAAGGAGTTGTCAGGCCCCGGGGCCGTCCTGCTGCTCGTGATGGAACGGCTCCTCCCACTCGATGCCTTCCGCGCGGAGTCGCTCGGTGAGCACCTGCACCAGGCTGTCGGCCAGTGGCTGGTATTCATCCGGAATGCCGAGGCAGACGACGGTCTTGGTGGTGAGGGCGTCGGGGAAGCGCTCGCGGAGCTGGGCGTGGTGGGTGTCTTCCATCACGATGATGCGGTCGGCCCAGCCGAGGAGATGCGCGGTGACCTGCTTCGTGGCCGAGCGATGGGTGCCGGCCGAGCGCACGTCGTAGTGCGTGTGGTCGTGGAAGAGGCGCTCGGCGGTGAAGCTCCGGCTCTGGTTGTAGGTGCAGATGAAGAGCAGGCGCTCGCGCTTGGGTCGTCGGGGCATCGGGGGCGGGTTGCGGGGAAGGAAATCTACCTGAAATGGTCGGGAAGCGGGGGGAAGCCCTACCGGGAATGCGACTGGCGCGGTAACCTATGGCCTGCCTTCCCCTTTCACCCCTGCGCATGCCCACGCTGCTCATCGTCGAGGACAACGAGCTCAACCGGGACATGCTCTCCCGCCGGCTGCAGCGGCGGGGGTACGCGGTGCTGCTGGCGTCGGACGGCGGCCAGGGGCTGGCGCTGGCGCGGGCGGAGCGGCCGGACCTGATCCTGATGGACATGAGCATCCCGGTGGTGGACGGCTGGGAGGCGGCCCGGCGGCTCAAGGCTGACCCGGTGACGCGCCCGATACCGGTGATCGCGCTCACGGCGCACGCCATGGCGGGGGACGAGGCCCGCGCCCGCTCCGCCGGCTGCGACGACTTCGACACCAAGCCGGTGGACCTGCCCCGGCTGCTCGGGAAGATCCAGCGGTGGCTCGGCGAGGCTCCGAACCCGACCGCCACCGACACCGGCCAGCCGATGCCCGCGCTCCGGCTGCCGCCGATGGCCCAGGTGACGCTGCCCGCCACGCGGGCGTCGCTGGCGGAGCTGCTGGCGTTCAGCGAGCGCACCAGCCGGGAGTTTGGCCTCGATGCGGACACCAGCTTCCGGGTGCGGCTGTCGGTGGAAGAGGTGTGCATCAACGTGATGGACCATGCCTACCGCGGGCGGGAGGCGGGGCCGGTGAAGCTGCGGCTGCTGCGGGAGCCGGCGGCGGTGGTCATCGTGATCGAGGACAAGGGCGCGACGTTCGACCCGGCGAGCGCGCCGGCGCCGGTGCTGAGCGGCGCGGCGGAGCAGCGGCCAGTGGGCGGGCTCGGCTGGCACCTGGTACGGCAGGTGATGGACGAGGTGCACCACGAGGGCCTGCCGGGCGGCGGCAACCGGATCACCCTCACCAAGCGGCTCCCGGCCGCGTAGCTCAACCAACAACAGAGGATGCCATGGACGTGACCGTGGAGCCGCGGGGCGCGGCGACGGTGGTGCGGCTGGTGGGGAGCGTGGACGGCATCACCGCCGGCCCGCTCGAGGCGCGGCTGCTGGAGCAGGTGCAGGGCGGCGCCGTGAAGCTGGTGGGCGACCTCTCCGGCGTGGCCTACACCAGCAGCGCCGGCCTCCGCGCGCTGCTCGCCACGCTCAAGGCCACGCGCTCGCAGGGCGGCGACTTCCGGCTGGCCGGCGTGCAGCCGGCGGTGCTCAAGGTGCTGGAGCTGTCCGGCTTCACCAGCATCCTGAAGCACTATCCCGACGTGGACGCCGCGGTGCAGAGCTTCGGCGCCTGACACTCAATCCCGGCCACATGACCACGAACAACAAGCGGGTGGCGCTGGTGATCGGCGCCGGCAGCGTGAAGTGCGCGGCGGCGCTCGGCCTGTGGCGGGCGCTGGAGCGCGCGGGCATCGGGCTCGACATGGTGGTGGGGTGCTCGGGCGGCTCGCTCTATGCGAGCGTCATGGCGCTCGGCTACGACCTCGAGACCTGCGCCCGGCTCACGCGCGAGCTGTGGACGCCGGCCATCACCAAGAAGCGGGCCACGCGGCAGATCCTCGGCGCGCTCTTCCCCGGGCTCTTTGGCTTCGACGGGAAGTTCGGGATGGTGGACGACGGGCCGATGTGGGACGCGCTGTCGGGACCGTACGGGGGGAAGCGGTTCGAGGACGCCAGGATTCCCCTGCACATTGTGACCACCGACCTGCACACCGGGGAGAAGGTGGTGCTGAGCTCGGGGCCGGTGCAGGACGCCATCCGGGCGTCCATTGCCATTCCTTATATCTGGCGGCCCTGGAAGGTGGGGGAGCGGTGGCTCATGGACGGCTGCATGTCCGACCCGCTGCCGGTGGACGTGGCCATCCGCGAGGGCGCCAACGTGATCCTGGCGATGGGCTTCGAGAGCCCGTACCCGCGGAAGCTCCGGAACGGCTCGCGCTACGCGTTCCACGTGAACAGCGTGTACACCAACAACCTGCTCCGCGCCAACTTTGCCTTCCACAACCTGGCGCACCACGCGGAGATCATCACGGTGCTGCCGGAGTTCAACCGGAACATCGGGCTGTTCGACACCGACCAGATCCCCTACGTCATGGAAGAGGGCGAGCGGGCCACCGAGCAGCACATCCCCTACCTCGAGAAACTGCTGGCCGGAGCGGCCTGAGTGACGGGGCCCGCCGCTGATCCCGCGCGGATCCTGGTGGTGGACGACACGGAGGCCAACCGGGACATGCTGACCCGGCGGCTCCGGCGCGCCGGCCACGCGGTGGAGATGGTGGCGAGCGGCCCCGAGGCGCTGGCGCGGCTCGGGGCCGAGGCGTTTGACCTGGTGCTGCTCGACATCATGATGCCGGACATGAACGGCTACGAGGTGCTGGAGCGGCTCAAGGCCGACGAGGCGCTGCGGCACGTGCCGGTCATCATGATCACGGCCATCACCGACATGGACAGCGTGGTCCGCTGCATCGAGCTCGGCGCCGAGGACCACCTGCCGAAGCCGTTCAACGCGACGCTGCTCAAGGCGCGGATCGACGCGTCGCTGGCCAAGAAGCGGCTGCGCGACCGGGAACAGCTGGTGGCGCAGGCCATGGCGCGCGAGCTGGACATTGCGCGGAACATCCAGGCCAGCTTCCTGCCGCCCGCACTGCCGCGGATCCCCGGGTACGAACTGGCCGCGCGCTTCCGCCCCGCCCGCCAGGTGGCCGGCGACTTCTACGACGCCTTCCCGCTCCCCGCCCCCGGCCGCACCGCGCTGGTGGTGGCCGACGTCTGCGACAAGG
>JBGAOL010000388.1:0-3981 GCA_044221825.1 Gemmatimonadales bacterium | reverse complement strand
AGGGGAAGTTCGAGCAGGCGGACGGCGGGACGCTCTTCGTGGACGAGATCGCCGACATGAGCCTCTCGGCGCAGGCGAAGATCCTGCGCGCCGTGGAGTACGGCGAGTTCGAGCGGCTCGGCAGCGAGGCCCTGCTGCAGGCCGACGTGCGGCTCATCTCGGCCACCCACCACCCCATCACCCGTTTCCTGGCCGACGACCAGTTCCGCCGCGACCTCTTCTACCGGGTCAGCGGCATCACGCTCCGCCTGCCGCCGCTCCGGCAGCGGCCCAACGACATGCGGGCGCTCATCATCTCCGAGGTGGAGCGGGCCTGCGCGGAGCAGGGGAAGGTCATCACGGCGGTGGCGGGCGCGGCGCTGGAGCGGCTGCTCGCGCACCCCTGGCCCGGCAACCTGCGGGAGCTCAAGCGGGTGATCCAGACGGCGGTGGCCCTCACCGAGGGCCGGAAGATCGAGCCGGAGGTGCTCCTGCTCGAGAACCTGGCCCCCGACCCCGAGACCGGCGACCACCACATCCCGGGCGCCATCCCCGGGGAGGACCTCTCCCTCCGGGCGGCGGAGCAGCGGCACATCCAGGCGGTGCTCCAGCGGGTGGGGGGGAACAAGCGGCGGGCCGCCCGCGCCCTCGGGCTCTCCCGGTCCACCCTGGACCGGAAGCTGGCGGAACTGGGCCGGAGCCACTGATCCGGGTGGCCCTGTTTCGGGGCCACTGTTCCCCAGAATCGGGCCACCCACCACCCCGACGTTCCGCGCCTGCAACGCCAAGTGCTTGTCAGGCCACGGCTTTCCCGCGTGAGGCAGTCTGGCACGGATGGTGCCTAATGAGAGGGCGTCGGCAGCACCCCCCCGTGTTCCCACTCCAGGAGGCATGTATGGCCAAGAAGCTCGCTGATCTCCAGATCCGGAAGCCCAGCGCCCAGGACGAGGCCGAGGTCAAGGGTGGCAAGTTCGCGTTCAAGGGGCTCGCCAAGAAGTCCCACGCCAAGGCCAGCGCCAAGGCCACGCTCCGCAGCGCCGTCCGCGCCTCCGCGCGCCGGGCCGACTAAGCGCCTCCGCGCAGCCTGTGTCTCCTGGGGGATCGTCGCCGGGGCTCACCCCGGCGGCGATCCCCCGGCGGCGTTAAGGACTCCTGGCCAGGCTCCCGGCCCTGCTGCCTGACGCGCACCCCCTCCGCCGGTGCGGGCCGCCCCGGTCCCCCACCGAGCGCCCTGCAGCGATGGTCCCGCTTCAGGGCCACGATGTCTCACCACGGGGCCACCTTGCACCCACCCGTTCCATCCGCGAAACGCTAACTCGGCCCCAGGCCGCAACATCGTCAGGCGACACCGCGTGGCACGGGAGGTGCTTCACTCAATGCCAGCGCCCGGCATCTCGCGGCGCCGGCATCCCCTGACGTCCGTGTCCCCGTCCCGTTTCCCCGCTCAGGAGCGTCCCATGGCAAAGAAGCTCTCGGATCTCTCGGTCAAGAAGCCCAGCAGCGAGTCGTCGGTGAAGGGTGGCAAGCGCACGCTGGCGAGTGTTCGCCGTCGGGCCAAGAAGGCCGCCATGCGCCGCAACAAGCCGAAGGACTCCTGAGTACCTCTAGGAGTCCCAGGTACAGCGGAGAGCAGTCCCCAGTGCCGGGCCCGCCCCCTCGCTCGTTGTCCCGTCTCAGATGAGCCGCGCGCCGTTCGGCACCGGCCGCTCGGGCTGGGCCAGGACAATGGCCCCATCCTCCCCGGCAAACCCCGTCACCAGCACCTCCGACGTGAACGGCCCGATCCGCTTGGGCGGGAAGTTCACCACCCCGAGTACCTGCCGCCCCACCAGCTCCTCCGCCGTGTAGAGCGTGGTGATCTGCGCGCTCGAGCGCTTGAGCCCCACCTCGGGCCCGAAGTCCACGGTGAGCTTCCAGGCCGGCTTCCGCGCCTCCGGGAACGCCTCCACCGCCACGATGGTGCCCACCCGCAGGTCCACCCGCTCGAAGTCGTCCCAGCCGATCGGTGTCATGGTGCGCCCCCGGGGAGGGAGGGCTCAGCTCCACTCCGGCGCGCAGCCCTGCCGCCGCCGGGTGTCGCCGAGGGCCACGATCTTCCAGTCCGTGCCCACCTTGGCCAGCTGGAAGGCGTCAATGCCGCAGTGGCTGAACTTCCCGCCGAGGTAGAACCCGTAGTCCACCCAGACGGAGGCAAAGCTGCCGTCAACCAGGACCTGCGGGTTCTTGATCCGCTCGTCCCACACCTCGGCGTGCGGCGTCCCCACCGCGGTGATGAAGCCCTCGATGCCCTCGAACTCCACCGTGGGCGTCCCCTGCCGCACCACCGCCGTGGTCAGCGAGGCCTTGGGGTGGAACACGGAGCGCACCATGGCGCTGTCGCCGGCACGCATGCCGTCGAAGAGGCGCGTGACGACGGCCATGACGGCCGGCTTCTCGGAGTCCGCCGACTGGGCGGTAAGGGGCGCGGCCGCGAGCAGCGCCAGCGCGGCGAGGGTCAGCGACCCCCGGTGAAGTCGAATCATGCAGGTGTCCGGTGAAAGGTGGCCGCCGTACGGCGGGAAATGCGGGCGGGTTTCCCCGTCCTAGCCACGGAGCGCCGCCACGACGCCCGCGATGCGATCCGCAGGCGCCCGCCACGGAAAGCCAACGTGCACCTGCCGCACCCCGGTCCGCCGCACCAGCTCGGCCACGGACTCGGCGCGCACGCTGCCGCCCGCCAGGATGCCGATGGTGCGGCCAAAGGTGCGCTCGAGCCCCGCGAGCCGCTCCGCTCCCTCGACGGCGGTGGGCGCGCCGCCGGAGGTGAGGACGTGGCGCACACCGAGTTCGGCGAGGAGCGCCACGGTGGCGCCGAGGTCGCGGGTGGCGTCGGCGGCGCGATGGAAGGTGACGGGGAGCGGGTGGGCGGCAGCCAGGAGCCGGGCGGTCATCTCCCGGTCCACGGCCCCGGCGGCCGTGAGGGCGCCGATCACCACGCCGTCCGCGCCGGCGCGACGGCACTCGCGGATGTCGGCCAGCATCACGGCCAGCTCGCCGGCGTCGTTGTGAAAGTCGCCCGGGCGGGGGCGGATGATCACGTTAACGGGGATGTCCACCCGCTGCCGCACCTCGCGGATCAGGCCGGCGCTGGGTGTGGTGCCGTCGCGGGCCAGGTCAGCGCAGAGCTCCAGGCGGCCGGCGCCGTCGCGCTCGGCCTGGACGGCGGCGTCGAGTGTCTCGACCGCGGCTTCCACCAGGACGTTCATCGGAGGCTCCCGAGTTCGGTGGCCTTGAGGCGGGCCGCGTCGCGCCGGGCCTGGAGCGGGGCGTCGGCCCGGTCCCAGGCCTCGGCCACGCGGCGGTAGTAGAGCGCGGCGCTGTCCCGTTGCCCCGCCGCCTCGAAAGCCTGCGCCAGACGCTCGATGGCCTCGGTGCGCGTGAGGTACAGGTTGGAGCCGGTGAGCCCGCTCCGCAGCGTGGCCCGCAGGGTCACCACCGCATCGGCCGGGCGATGGAGGCGCAGGTACGCGCCGGCCAGCTCGTAGTTGATGCGGCTGTAGCCGAAGTTGGGGCTGAAGATGGCCTCGCGCAGGTACGTGGCCCCGCGCCCGTCATCCCCGCGTGCCAGGGCGAGGAGGCCGCGCACGTAGGCGTGCAGCAGCCGGTCGCGCCCGAAGCCCGAGATGCGGCCCTGGGCCTGGAGCGAGTCGGCGAGGGCGGGGAGGCGCGCCGTGTCGCGCATGGCCGCGTAGACCGTAGCCCGGTGGGTGCCTGCCCAGACCAAAGCACGCGCCACGGCGGAGGAATCGAGCGAGGGGACGGGCCGGAAGTGGCCAGCCGAGTCGAACAGCGCGGCCGCCTCCCGGTAGCGGCCGAGCTCGAAGAGGACCTGCGCCTCCTGCTGCGCCGAGTTAGGCGCGGCGCCCCGGTTCGGCACCTCGCGCCGCTCCCGGCGGTAGCGGCGGAGCACCTCCAGCGCCTCACTGAACCGCCCCTGCTGGCGCAGCGCCACCGCCAGCTCCC